>JBDGSQ010000085.1:0-2697 GCA_042217455.1 Haloferacaceae archaeon
CCAATCATATCGGCCTTTCGAGCCGATGACCGGGGTTCAAATCCCCGACCGAGCACTCTCCTGCGGAACGTAGTGACGACGGCGAGAGCACACGGAGTCGTTCACGTTGCCCTCAGTCCGGCTCGCCGGTGACGCTCCGGTGGACGTCCTCGAAGGACTTCATCTCGAGGACGTTGTACGGTGCCGCGACCCGCGAGACCACCTCCCCGTACGCCGGGAGGGGGTCGTGGTCGTCGCGCTCGCCGTCGTTGTCGTGGAGGTGGAGCACCGTGACGCGGTCGCCGAACCGGTCGAGGAAGTCCCCGAGGTCCGTGCCGTTCACCTTCGCGTGCCCGACGTCGAGGGTCACGCCGAGGTAGTCCGAGTCGACTCCGGCGTCGTCGAGGAAGGCCTCGAACTCGGAGACGGAGGAGGTGTGTCGGACCGTCCCCGGCTTGGCCCGGAGGTTCTCGACGCAGAGGGGGACGCCGACGGCCTCCGCGTGGGCCGTCAGCTCGCGGAGCGATTCGAGCGCGTTCTCGCGGGCCTTCTCGCGCACGTACTCGGGGTAACGAGCCGGAACCGACCCCGGGTGGTAGACGACCGCGCCCGCGCCCGCGACGGCCGCGTCGCTCAGCGTCCGTCGTGTCTGCTCGACTGCACTCTCGCGTACGTCGTCGTTGAAGCTACCGGGGTTCACGTCCCGGAACGGGGCGTGGACGGTGTAGGTGAGGCCCTCCGATTCGGCGAGTTCCCGCAGGTCCCGCGGCGTCGGTGGCGACGGGTGCGCGTGCAGGGCTTCGGCCCGAATCTCGACGTGGGAGAGACCGAGTCCGTCGAGGAACGCCGCGAACTCCGCGACGGACTCCTCGTACCGGACGTCGTAGGACGCGCCGACGGCGGGGTCGCTCCCGTCAGTCTCCGTCGCCGCCACGTGGTCGGAACCAGAGTGAGCCGTCATTCGTGTTTCCCGTTGTCCTCGAGGCAACTAAAATTGCCGCATCGTCCTCCGCGGCGCGTTCACGCGGTCGGGTGCCCGACGTCAGCGACGCCGTCACAGCAGGCGAGCGCCCTCGTGCGATATTCTCGTCCGGTGGGGGAGGACGCCGTCGCCGCCGACCCCGAAGACGGTCTGGCCGACCATCGCCATGCTCGCCGTGCCGCCCGCAGCCTCCACGGCGGCCACCGTCTCGGTCACCTCCGCGGTGGGGAGGTCGACGGCGCGGGCGAACTCCCACCCGCGTTCGAGGACGGTCACGAGTGACGGCGCTGCGGCCCGCGAGCGGACGAGGTCGCGGATGAGTTCGGTCCCGACGGTCGTGACGCGCTCCATGAGCGCCTCGTCGCCGAGCGCCTCCGCCGTGTCGATGCCGCCGTAGGACTCGTATCCGATGGTGGTGTCCGGTTCGAACCGCTCGATTCCGGTGCCGTCGTCCATCACGAGGCCGCCCATCTCCTGGATGAACACGTCGCCGAGTCCGGTCCCGGCGGCGACCTCCGACCGGTGGGCGGCCGCGAGCAGGTTCTCCCGGTCCCGCCCGAGGTCGAACGCCTCGTTCGCGGCGAGCGCCGTCGCCAGCGTCGCCGCGCCGCTCGCGCCGAACCCGCACCCGATGGGCACCTCGGCGGTCAGATCCACGGCCGCCTCGACCCCGAGGTCGTCGAGGACGAGCGTCACCGGCTCGAAGTCCGTCGGCTCGCCGGCGACCGCGACCCGCGTCTCGGCGGCGGGAGTGACGTCGGCGACCACGCCGTCGTCGATTGCCATGCTCACACCGAGGGACTTCTCGTCGGCTTCGGAGGGGGCGAACAGCGCCGTCACGCTGCCCGGGGCGAACGCTTCCATGTCGACCCGGAGGGGCCGCGCGCGCTTGAATCCTTCAGACGAGTTCGACCGACAGGTCTCCGTCCCGGAGGCGGTAGTGCGGGGGGTCGAACTCGACGGCGACCGCGTGGACGGAGACGCCGGCGTCGACGGCGCGGGCGAGCAGGTCGGCGAAGTCCGGGTCGACCTCGCGGAACGGGCGGACGCCCCCGGCGTCCGGGCGCTGGACCACGAACGCGAGGTGGCTCTCGACCCCGTCGGCGACGAGCGACCGGAGGCTCCGGAGGTGCCGCCGCCCCCGCTCGGTCGGACTGTCGGGGAACTTCGCCACGCCGTCTTCGACGTGCGTGCAGGACTTGACCTCGACGTAGGCCCGCCCCCCGTCGGGGGTCGCGAGCAGGAAGTCGGTCCGGCCGTGGTCGGGGAGCGGCGGTTCGCGCCTGACCCGCTCGTAGCCCCGGAACGCCGGCAGGGCCCCGCGTTCGAGGAGCCGCTCGAAGAGGTCGTTCGCGAGCGCCGTCTTGACGCTCACGAAGACGTCGCCGACGCGGACGGCGACCGCGTCGGCACCCGTCGCCCGGTCCGGGTCGTCGACCGGTTCGCAGAGCACCTCGCTCCCCTCGTCGAGGACCGTCGTGAGCGCCCCCGGGTCGCCGAGGTAGACGCGCTCGACGTCGCCTCCGAGTCGGACCCGGAGGACGAACCGGTTCGGCCTGTCGACGACAGTTCCCGTCACCAGCGCCCCCTCGTGCGTGCGGAGGGGGGCGTCACCCGGGGGGTCAGCGTCGTCCATCGACCTCCCTTCGGGGGCGACGACTACGAGCGTTCCGGCCGCGGCGACCGCGGGCGCTCGGAGGTGTCGACGCGGGCGTTCAGAGGTGTCGACGCGGGCG
>JBDGSQ010000085.1:2797-3884 GCA_042217455.1 Haloferacaceae archaeon
GAGGTGTCGACGCGGGCGTTCAGAGGTGTCGACGCGGGCGCTCGGAGGTGGCGATTACGGGCGTTCCGGGGGTGACGCGGTGGCCGGTCCCGGCGGCGTCTGCCCGACCGCCTGCCGGCGGCGCGGCTCTGTCTGCGGTCCCGCTCCGCCGCCGACCCACAGATACGAGGCCGCACCGCCCGTAGGCGGAGGTGATGAACCACCACGCGCTCCTCGACCGGGCGGCCGTCGCCGCGAGTTCCCTCCTCGTCGGCGATCGGACCTTCTTCGCCGAGAGCGTCGAGAGCGACCCTCTCGCGGACGCCTCCGAGGCGAGTTCGGTCCCGGCGTTCTCGTTCGACCGCGGCGGCCTCAGGCGGGTCGCGGTCGAGACGCCAGCGGGGACGCTCGACGCCGCCTACCTCGGCTGGCAGTGGCGCGGTCCCGACTACCCGACTGTGGTCTACCACCACGGGAGCAACGAGGACCCCTTCGACTTCGGTCGGTTCGCCAGACAGACCTTCGGCGACGTCTTCGTCGCCGCGCCGGAGCGCGTCCCGGCGAACGTCGTCGCCGTGAGGGCGCCGTTCCACGGCGAGTCGGTGTGGTCCTACGCCGCCCGGATGACCCGCATGGCGGACTTCGTCTCGATGCTCGCGGGGTCGACGGCGCTCGTCGAGGCCGTGGTCGACGCCGTCGCGGACGACTCGGTCGGCGTCGTCGTCTCGGGGTTCAGCCTCGGGGGGTGGGCGACGAATCTCCACCGGGCCGTCTACGGCACCGCGGACGTGTACGCGCCGATGTTCGCCGGTGCGGCCCTCCACGAACTCTTTCTCTCGTCTGCGTACCGCCGGGTCGTCGACCCCGCGGCGCGTTCGCGCCCCGGGGCCGTGCGCCGCGCCCTCGACTTCGAGTCGGTGTACGAGACCGCAGACGGGGGACGCGTGTCGGCGCTGCTCGGACGGTACGACCAGTACGTCGAGTTCGACCGCCAGCGGCGGTGTTACGCGGACGCCGACCTCGCGGCGACGCCGAAGGGACACGTCACCGGTGCGCTCGCCGCCCGGCGACTCCGAGAGCACGTCCTCGGCGCGCTCGCGCTGGCGTG
>JBDGSQ010000085.1:3984-33431 GCA_042217455.1 Haloferacaceae archaeon
CGCTCGCCGCCCGGCGACTCCGAGAGCACGTCCTCGGCGCGCTCGCGCTGGCGTGCGTTCCGGGCCGCAGCCCGGTCTCGCCGGTCTGCGCGTCGGCCGCGCGCCCCGTTCGGCTCTCCTTTTATAGTACCTCGGCCGGTATCTCGGCCGATGCTCGCTCGCGTCGGAATTCACCCCTCGGTCGGAGAACTGTTCCCGCCGGAGGTTCTCGCGGACGCCCTCGGCGACGTCGGCCCCGACGTCGTCGTCGCCGGGGGCGACGACCTCTCGGCGTGTGATGCCGTCGTGACGTTCGGCTACGACGACGCCTTCCTCGACGCCGAGCTCGCGTGGATTCACTCGATACTGGCCGGCGTCGACCACTTCCCGCTGGACGCGTTGCGAGCGCGGGGCGTCTCGCTCACGAACAGCAGCGGCATCCACGGCGACGCCGTGGGCGAGACGGTGGTCGGCCTCCTGTTGTCGTTCGCGCGCCGCCTCCACGTCTACCGGTCGAACGAGGCGGACCGCGAGTGGGCGTACCCCGCGTGGGACGAGGCGTTCACGCTCCGGGGCGAGTCGCTCTGCGTCGTCGGCCTCGGGACGCTCGGGCAGGGCATCGCGGCCCGCGCCGACGCCCTCGGGATGGACGTGACGGGCGTCCGCCGGACGCCGACGCCCGTCGAACACGTCGAGACGGTGTTCACCCCGGACGAACTGCGGGAGGCCGTCGCCGGTGCGCGGTTCGTCGCGCTCGCGGTGCCGCTGACCGACCGGACCGAGGGGCTCGTCGGCGAGGCCGAATTCGACGCGATGCGCGAGGACGCCGTCCTCGTCAACGTCGCGCGCGGCGGGGTCGTCGACCAGTCGGCGCTGGTCGCGGCGCTCCGAGACGGCGGGGTCGCGGGCGCGGCGCTCGACGTCTTCGCGGAGGAACCGCTCCCGGAGGACTCGCCGCTGTGGGAGATGGAGAACGTCCTCGTGACGCCCCACGCCGCCGCGGCGAACCGGGACTACTACCGGCGGGTCGAGCGACTCGTCCGCGAGAACGTCCGCCGCCTCGACGCCGGCGAGGGGCTGGCGAACCAGGTCGTCTGAGCGCCCGGTCCGGGTCCGGTTCGCGCGCCGGCCCAACCGCAACGCTACTTACCCTCCCGGTCCCGAGTCCCCCTATGACACCGTCTGACGAGAGTCCGTTCGACCGGGAGGTCGGTGCCGCGCGCGTCCGGGGAATGCAGGAGTCGGTCATCCGACAGATGACCCGCGAGGCGCACGCACACGACGCCATCAACCTCTCGCAGGGCATCCCCGACGAGGACGAGACGCCGCCGTCGGTCAAGCAGGCCGCGCGCGACGCCATCGACGCGAACAGCCAGTACACCATCACGTGGGGCCTCCCGGAACTGCGGGAGGCCGTCGCCGCGCGCTACGAGGACTGGAAGGGCGTCGCCTACGACCCCGAGCGCGAGGTGACGATCACCACCGGCACGAGCGAGGCGGTCGTCTCGACCCTGCTCGCGCTCTGTGACCCCGGCGACGGCGTCGTCTACTTCGAGCCGACCTACGAGAGCTACATCCCGGCCGTGCAGTTCGCGGGCGGGCGGGGCATCCCGCTGGACATCACCGACGGCCTCGAACTCGAGGAGGCGGCGTTCCGGGAGGCCGCCGCGGACGCCTCCATCGTGATTCTGAACCACCCGCAGAACCCGACCGGGAAGGTGTTCACCCCGGAGGAGCTCGAACTCGTCGCGGACGTCGCCGCCGAGGAGGACCTGATCGTCGTCACCGACGAGATATACGAGCACATCGTCTACGCCGACCACTACCGGAGCCCCGTGGAGGTCGGCGACCTCGCCGAGCGAACCGTCGTCTGCACCGGGATGTCGAAGACCTACAGCGTCACGGGGTGGCGCGTGGGCTTCGCGCTCGCGCCCGAACCGCTCTCGGCCGAGCTGCGGAAGTTCCACGACTACACGAGCATCTGCGCGCCGACGCCGTTCCAGAAGGCGGGCGTCGAGGCGCTCTCGCTCCCGGCCTCCTTCTACGACGACCTCGCGGCCTCCTACGAGGCGCGCCGGGAGATCCTGTTCGACGGCCTCTGCGACGTCGGTCTCTTCCCCATCGAGCCCGAGGGGGCCTACTACATGATGGCCCGCTACCCGACCGACGAGGACGACGAGGCGTTCGCGCTCCGCCTGATACGCGAGGCCGGCGTCGCCGTCGTCCCCGGCAGCAGCTTCTACACCGAGGGCGACGCCGACTGGGTCCGCTTCACCTTCTCCCGGAACGAGCAGACGCTCCGCGAGGCGATATCGCGACTGCGCGAGAACCGCTGGTGGTGAGGCGGGACCGTCCGCGACGCGACCGCCGGGAGGAGAGACGAAGTGGCTTTACCCGTCGGGACGCTACCTGCCGCCGATGAGTGAGCCGAGCCCCGAGGGCTACGAGCAGGGGCGCGGGATGGACGCGCACAACGAGGTGATGCGCGGCATCCGCGCGAAAAAGCAGAAGCACTACGACCCCCACGAGCCGACCCGGGTCTGGATAGACGAGGACAACACGCCGGACGGCGTCCGACAGTCGCTGACGATAATCCTCAACACCGGCGGCTGTCGGTGGGCGCGGGCCGGCGGGTGTACGATGTGCGGCTACGTCGCCGAATCCGTCGAGGGGGGGAGCGTCGAACACGGGGCGCTGATGGACCAGATAGACGCCTGTCTGGCCCACGAGCGCGAGGAGGCAGACGGCCCCTCGCCGCTGGTGAAGATATACACGTCCGGGTCGTTCCTCGACGAGCGCGAGGTCGGCGCGGAGACCCGCGAGGCCATCGCCGAGACGTTCGCAGACCGCGAGCGGATCGTCGTCGAGAGCCTCCCCGACTTCGTCGACCGGGAGAAGCTACGGGACTTCACCGACCGCGACCTCGAGACCGACGTCGCCGTCGGCCTCGAAACCGCGACCGACCGCGTGCGCCACGACTGCGTGAACAAGTACTTCGACTTCGCCGACTTCGTCGACGCGAGCGAAGAGGCGAGCGCGGCCGGCGCGGGCGTGAAAGCCTACCTGCTGATGAAGCCGCCGTTCCTCTCGGAGTCGGAGGCCATCGAGGACATGAAGTCGTCGGTCCGCCGGGCCGCCGAGCACGCCCACACCGTCTCGATGAACCCCACGAACGTCCAGCGGTACACGATGGTCGACGACCTCTACTTCCGCGGGGGCTACCGCCCGCCGTGGCTCTGGTCGGTCGCGGAGGTCCTCAGGGACACCGCAGACGTCGACGCCATCGTCGTCTCCGACCCCGTCGGTCACGGCTCCGACCGCGGGCCGCACAACTGCGGCGAGTGCGACGACCGGGTCCAGACCGCCATCAAGGACTTCGACCTCCGGCAGGACCCGTCGGTATTCGAACAGGTCTCCTGTTCCTGCGAGGCGACGTGGCGGGAGGTCGTGGCGTCCGAGACGGCGTACGGAATGCCCCTCGCTCGCTGACGGACTTCGCCCGGCAGCATCCTCTCTGAGGGGAGACAGTTATACGCCCCCCGGACGATGGACCTGCCATGGCCCGGGGGAGTCCGCTCGCCGAAGACGTCGTCGCCGTCGTCGAGCGGCGTATCGAACTCCTCGAGTTTCTCTTCGACCCGCGCCTGAAAGGCGACGTCGTCGCCGGCCTCGACGTCTCCCGGTCGACCGTCGACAGGGCGGTGCGCGAACTCGAACAGTACGGTCTCGTCTGCCGGCGCGACGGCGAGTTCGTCGCCACGGAACTCGGTCGGACCGTCGCCCGGAGCTATCGCGCGTTCCGGGACCGCTCGACGGACGTCGTCGACGCACGCGAGGCCCTCTCGCCGCTGTCCCCCGACGTCTCACTGGACGCCGCGGTCGTCGGCGGCGCGACGACGACCGTCGTCGGAGAGTCCCGCCCGTTCACGCCGCCCGCGGAGGTCCGCGAGACGCTCGAGACGGCCGACTCGGTCCGGGCCGTCTTCGGTCGATTCGAGAGCCCGCAGCTCCTCCGGGGTTACCTCGACCTCCTCGACAGCGGTCACACGCCCCTCTCGATGGTCGTCGACGAACCCATCTTCGAGACGCTCCGGGACCGCCCCCCGGACGCCCTTCGGGAAATGGCGCTCCGCGGCGACGCCTCGCTCCGAACGACCGACTGCCCGCCGTACACGCTCGTCCTGACCGACCGAGACGGGGAGCGCACGGTGACGGTCGTGGTCTACGACACGCCGGGCGTCCCGCACGCCGTTCTCCAGAACGACTCGGCCGCGGCGCTCTCGTGGGCCGAGCGGACCGTCTCTCGCTTCGAGCGCGCCGGAGAGCGCGCTTCGATACCGATGACCGGCGAACCCGCGACCGCGACTGCGGGGCCCGCAGCCGAGGGCGGCGTCGAGGCGGAGGGGTTCGTGGCGCTGTCGCCGGCGGTCCTCGAACGGCGCGACCCGGCCCCGCTCGAAACCTGCCTGCGCACGGGGTTCGACCTCACGGACGTGGCCGCCGGCTACACCGTCGAGCGCGACTGGCCCGACGGCACGGACGGGGAGACGCTCTCGGACCGGCTCCTCGACAGCCTCCAGTCGGGGACGAACCGCGTCGTCCTCGGACCGCCGGGGTCCGGCAAGAGCACCGCGTGCGAGCGGGTCGCCTACCGGTGGTACCAGCGCGACGCGGGACCGGTGTACTACCGCGAGAGCGGCGGCGACACCCCGTTCGCCTCGGTCGAGCGCTTCGCGGAGCGACTCCGCGACGAAGACGGCCACGCGCTGGTCGTCGTCGAGGACGCGGTCCGCCCGGAGGCGAACGCGACGTTTCGGCTCGCGGAATCACTCGCCGACCGCGACGACGTGACCTTCCTCTTCGACGCGAGAGCGGACGAGTGGGAGCGCCCGAACGCACTCCCGCCGGACGCGTCGCTCGACGGGACGCACGAACGCCTCGCCGAACCGCTCTCGGTGCCGCCGCTCACCGCCTCCGACGTGGACCGGCTGCTCCTGCGAATCGAGAGCGAGACCGACCAGCGAGTCGACGTCGACCCGGACGCGCTGGTGACCGAGGTGACCGGGAGGGGCGACCACGTCGAGTCGGGCGAGGCGGCACCCGCAGCCAGCGGCGCTGGCACCGGCGGTGCCGTCGACGTTGCCGACGACGCGGACGCCGGCGACGACGCTGGCGACGATTCTGGTGACGACGCGGACGCGGACGCCGGCGACGACGCTGCCGACGATACCGGTGACGACGCGGACGCGGACGCCGGCGACGACGCTGCCGACGACGCGGACGAAGGTGCTGGCGGTGACGCCAGCGACGATACTGGCGACGACGCGGACGCCGCCGGCGACCCGCACGGCGACCCCGCGCCGGACGGGTGGCTCCTGCTCTCACACCGGCTCTCGAACCACGTGGACCCGCTCGGTTCGTACGACGCGTCGACGCCGACCACGCTGGTCGAGGACGTCGAGTGGGCGTACGACCACCTGCGAGACGCGGGGTCGCTCGGCGTCGACGTCGGGGTGCTGGTCAACCTCCTCAACGTGGCCGGCGTCGACGTGACGCCCGAATTCGTCTACGCCCTCGCGCTCGAACGCGGCGAGACGGACGAGGCGGTCGCAGCGGCCCGCTCCGAGGTCGACGACGCCCTCGACGTGCTCGCGGGGCGGGTGGTCTTCTCGCGCCCGGACCGGGCGGCGTACCGGACGGTCCACGAGGGGTGGTCCGTCCGGTTCCTCTCGCACTTCCTCGAAACCCTCGGCGAGCGGAAGGCGGCGAGTCGGTTCGGCTGGTGCGTGACGGCCCTGCTGGCGCTGGCAGACGAACGCGAGCGACTGCACGACGCCCGGACGCCGGGGGCGTCGCGTCCGGACACACTCGACCGAATCGTCGACGAGCCGACCGCGTGGGCGGACGCCACGGTCGAGCAACTGTTCCGGGTCGGCCTCGAACGACCGGGACTGGCACCGCTCTACGGGACCGCGTCGTACTCGCGCATCGGCCTCCCGGACGCCTGCTCGCCGTCGATGGAGATCCAGACCGCGACGTGGCGCGGGCGGATGTACCTCGCGGCCGGCCGTCTCGACGAGGCCGCACGGGAACTGCGGGCGGCGCTCCACCTCGCCGAGTACCCGCCGGAGGGCGCAGACGAGGCGCGCGTGACGACGCTCTCGGCCCGCTGTCACAACGAACTCGGGACCGTCGCGAACGAGCGCGGCGACCACGAGACGGCCACGGAGCGTTACGAGGAGGCGCTCGCGCTCTACCGCGAGGTCGGCGACCGCCACGGCGAGTCGAAGTGTCTCAACAACCTCGGGACGCTCGCGTACGTCGCCGGCGACCTCGGGCGGGCGGAGACCTACTTCGAACAGAGCCTCACGGTCGACCGCGAGATCGGCGCGGACCGGAATCAGGCGGACACGCTCACCAATCTGGGCGTCCTCGCGAAGACGCGCGGCGACCCGGAACGCGCCGAAGCGCGCTACGAGGAGGCGCTCGCGCTCTACCGCGAGGTCGGCGACCCGCGGGACCGCGCGGACGTCCTCGTGAACCTCGGCTCCGTCGCGCTCCTCCGGGGAGATGTCGACGCCGCGGAGACGCACTCGAAGCGGTGTCTCACCCTGTACCGCGACATCGGCTACGAGGGCGGGACGGCCCACGCGTTCAACCACCTCGGCGAGGCCGCCCTCCTCCGGGGGAACCTCGACGAGGCGGCGGCGTATCTGGAGCGCAGTCTCGACTGCTACGCCGCGGTCGAAGACCGGCGAAACGCCGCCGACGCTCGCGCCACGCTCGCAGACGTCGAACGCCTCCGGGGCGACCTGACCGCCGCCGAGTCCCACGCCGAAGAGAGTCTGGAGGACGCCCGCGCCGCCGGCGACAGGCGGGGGGAAGCGGACGCCCTCGACCGTCTCGCCGCCGTCGCGCTCGGACGTGGCGACCTCGACGCCGCGGCCTCGTACGCGGGCGAGAGCCTCGACGTGGACGGGGACGCCGGAAACGTCCGGGGCGCGGCAGAGAGCACGCGCCTGCTCGGACTCGTGGCGCTCGAACGCGACGAGACGGACGACGCGGAGGACCGACTCCGGGAGGCCCGCTCGCAGTTCGCGGACGTGGGCGACCGGTACGGGGAGGCGACTGCGCGCCGCGGACTGGCCGAGTGCGCGGCCGCCCGCGGCGACCCCGCGACTGCGCGGTCCCGGTTCGGCGAGGCCGCCCGGACCTTCCGGGAACTGGGGGCGAACCGGGACGCCGTCGAGGCGACGGTGCGCAGCGGGCAGGTCGCGCGCGAGGCGGACGACCGGGAGGAGGCCCACCGGTGTGCGGTGGCCGCCCGGATGATGGCGGCGACGGCCGGTCTCGACGAGTACCTGCAGGAGTTCGACGAGTTCCTCGAGGCGTTCGACGGCGTGCCGCGTGAGGCCGACGACTCGCCGGGGTCCGGGGAGGGAACGGGTCAGCGGTCCGCCGTCGAACCCGACGGCGGCGACGACGGCCCGGCGTGACCGGGATTCGGACGGAAGAGCGGCGGCGACGGGAGAACGCGACGGTGCCGGCGAAGGCGACAGCGACCGAAGAACGCGACAGCGAGAAGCGAAAGCGACAGCGAGAAGCGAAAGCGACAGCGACGGAGAACGCGGCGGTTTCGGCCGGCGGAGGTGCTCAGTCGTCGCCGAAGCCGGCGAGGACGCCCTGACCGTCGGTGCCGCCGACGTCCGGGAGCGTCGCGCGCTCGGGGTGGGGCATCAGCACGGCGACCGTCTCGTCCTCGCCGAGAATGCCGGCGACGTTGCCGCGGGAGCCGTTCGGGTTCGCCCCCTCGGTGACGTTTCCGTTCCCGTCGCAGTACCGGAACAGGATGCGGTCGTCCTCCTCGAGTTCCGCGTACGTCTCGTCGTCTATCTCGAATCGACCCTCGGCGTGGGCGATGGGGAGTTCGAGGACGTCGCCCTCGTCGTAGGCGCGGGTCCACGGCGTCTCCGCGTTCTCGACGCGGACGGTGACGTGCTCGCACTGGAACCGGGCGCTCTCGTTGGTGGTGAACGCGCCGGGGGTGAGACTGGACTCGGAGCCGATCTGCGCGCCGTTGCAGATACCGAGCACCGGCGTGCCCTCCTCGGCTGCGGCCCTGACCTCGTTCATGACCGGCGCGCGAGCGGCCATCGCGCCGGCCCGGAGGTAGTCGCCGTAGGAGAACCCGCCCGGGAGGAGGATGCCGTCTACGTCCTCGGGGAGGCCGTCCTCGTGCCAGACTCGCTCCGCGTCGACGCCGAGGTGCTCCAGCGCGAGGACGGCGTCGCGGTCGCAGTTGCTGCCGCCGAACTGGACGACTACGACGGTCACGCGGTCCACCTCCGGGTGGGTGCGACGAGCGTCGGCGTCGGTGTGGCTGCGACGGTCATGCTTCCGATTGCGCGACCACGACGTCGTAGTCGTGGATGGTCGGGTTCGCCAGCAGGCGCTCTGCCATCTCGGTGACCCGCTCTCTCGCGGCGGCTTCGTCCTCGGCGTCGAGGTCTATCTCGAAGTGGTCCATCTGCCGGAGGTCGTCGAGGTCGAAGCCGAGTCGTTCGAGCGCGCGCTGGGTGGTCTCGGCCTCGGGGTCGAGGACGCCCCGCTTCAGCCGAACCGTCACCGTCGCGGTGTAAGTGGTCATCGAGTGGAGGTGCGCGGTCGTGAGCAAAAGACGTTTTGGATGCGCGTCGGTGTCCACGTTCGTGGATACGTCGGTGCGAAACGCGGTCTCCTCGCGACGAGGGCGAGTGCGTCGTCCCGTCAGAGAGTCCGAATCCGGTCGACCGCCGCGTCGACAGCGGGCGCGTCGAACCACTCGCCGCCGGTGTAGGCGTTCGCGCCCGCGCCGTACACGTCCGCCACCGCGGCGACGACGTCCTCGGACAGGTGCATCGGGTCGACGTCACAGAGCAGTCGCCAGTCGGCGACGCCGCGCTCTTTCGCCTCGGCCTTGGCGGCCGACACGGCCTCGACCCAGTCGGGTTGCTCGCGCTTGTAGTACTGCCGGACGACCTCCTTGGAGACCTCCTGGCCGTCGTAGCTGAAGCGGTTCTCGTCGAACGTGCCGACCACGTCCGCGACCTTCAGCGTCCCGTCGTGGTACAGCACCTCTATCTTGCCGTCCTCGTGGACGAAGCCCGTCTCCCCGGCGCGGTCGGTGACGAGGCGGTTGACCTCGCGGGCGAGCGCTTCGAGGTCGGCGACGTCGGCGACGCCCGCGATGGCGTCCGCCTCCGCGCGCGAGAGGTAGCGGTCCTGCTCCTCGTACTTCGTCGAGAACTCCACGACCGGTTCGGGGAGCGAGACGGCCTCTTCGGGCCACTCCTCGTAGTCGAGGCCGTGGTCGCCGGGCGCGCTCCGCTTGCGGAGACTCGACCCCACCGGGACCGTGTTCCGGAAGACGACCTCCAGCGGGACGAGGTAGTTCTCGCCGGCCTCCGCGTGGTAGGCGTCGTAGTCGTAGCCCGCCTCCGGGTCGTGGGGCAGGTCGGGCACCTGCGTCAGTTCGATGGCCATCTCGCGCGGCGGGTCGTCGGCCGCGTCGAGCGAGACGACGTCGCCGCCGGCGACGACGCCGCGGTAGTGAGTCGGGACGCCCGCCGCCTCCAGCAACTCGAAGTTGAACGCGCCCATCGTACAGAGGCTCGCTCCCTTCGCCGGAATCTGGTCGGGCATCTGTCCCCAGTCGAACACCGAGTAGTCGTCGGTGAAGACGAAGCTCCCGCGCCCGAGGTCGGTCGCCGTCGGCTCGACTGCGACCCGGAACTCCTTGACGCTCGTCATGGTGAGATGCGTGGTTCCGCGCGGTATGAATCTTTCAGTCCGCGCCCGCGGTCCGTTTCGACCCCGGTTGGGGTCCGGATTCCCGCGGTCCACTCCGACTCCCGGTCGGCGTCCGGACTTCCGCGGTCCGCTCCGCCCTCGGTCGGTGCCTCCTCCGCCCTCACTGCTCGTCGAGGGTCCCGAGGACTGCCGCGGTGTCTGCGACGGCGGCGAACTCCCCCTGCAGGTGTGCGAGGGCCGCCCGGTGGCTCTCGGCGGCGGTCAGCGTCTCCCCCGCCGGCGTCGCTCGCTCGAACGTCGCCGTCGCGTCGGCGACGACGACGACGTCGAACCCGAGGTTCTCCGCCATCCGGACCGTCGTCGAGACGCAGTGGTCGGTCGTCAGGCCGGCGACGACGAGCGTCCCGTAGTCCCGCTCGCGGAGCCACGCCTCCAGGTCGGTGTCGACGAACGGCGAGTTCACGCGCTTCTCGAAGACCGGCTCGCCCTCGGCCGGTTCGACCTCCGGGGCGAACGCGAACCCCGGCCGGTCCCTCCGGAGCGGCGAGTCCGACTCCGTGGAGTCGTGCCGGACGTGGACGAGGGGGCGGTCGACCTCGCGCCACGCAGCGAGCAGGTCGGCCGCCCGGTCCTCGGCGTCGGGGTTGTTCCGGTCCGGTGTAGCGGCGAGACCGCGCTGGACGTCGACGAGCAGGAGGACGGCGTCTGCGGGGAGTTCGAGTGGGTCCGCCGGCGACTCGGGTCCGTTCATGGGTGACGTGGGTCCCCGTTCCCGGTATCGCTTTCGCCTCCAGGCTCCGACGCCTCAGTCCACGAGTGCGCGGAGGTGTCCGGCGAGTTCCCGCTTCGTGTGTTCGGTGGCGAGGTGGTCCACCAGATCGATCTCGGTCGCCGAGACGTCCTCGTGGCAGATGGGGCACTCGACGGGGAGTCGTGACGCGTCCATACGCCCCGTACGGTCTCAGACGAGAAAAGCGCGCACGGCCCCATCTTTACGCCGTTCGGCCCGGTAGGTGACCCATGCGCTACGACGACCCGGAACGGGGGGCGGAACTGGCCGCGCGGACTCGGACATTCGTAGACGAGGTGGTCGTCCCGGCAGAGCGGGAGGTGCTCGGGGAAGGCCCGGTCGACGCCGACCGCGTCGCGGAACTGCGCGAGGAAGCGCGCGACCGGGGCATCTACGCCCCGCAGATGCCCGAGGAGTACGGCGGTCGGGGGCTGGACTTCCGCGCCGCGCTCCCGGTCTTCGAGGCGGCCGGCCGGAGCCTCCTCGGACCGACGGCGCTCCACGTCGAGGCCCCGGACGAGGGGAACATGCACCTGCTCGAACTGGTGGGAACAGCAGACCAGCGAGAGCGGTGGCTCCGCCCCCTCGTCGCCGGCGAGGTGCGCTCGGCCTTCGCCATGACCGAACCGATGCAGGGCGCGGGGTCGGACCCGAAGATGCTCCGCGCGGTGGCCCGCGAGGAGGGCGACGAGTGGGTTCTCACGGGCCACAAGTGGTGGACGACGCAGGGAAGCGAGGCCGACGTCTTCGTGGTGCTCGCCCGCACCGACCGCGACGCGCACCCCTACGAGGGGTGCTCGCTGTTTCTCGTCCCGGCCGACGCAGACGGCGTGGACGTCGTCCGCGACATCCCCCACCTCGGGGAGGGCGTCACCGGACTGAGCCACGCAGAGGTGAAGTTCGACGGGGTCCCCGTCCCCGCGGAGAACCTGCTGGGCGACCGGGACGCAGGATTCGCCCACGCGCAGGAGCGCCTCGGTCCCGCGAGACTCACCCACTGCATGCGCTTTTCGGGGATGGCCGCGCGGGCGCTCGACATCGCCGCGGCGTACGTCACGGCCCGGGAGGCCTTCGGCGACGCCGTCGCCGAGAAGCAGGCGGTCAGGCACCGGGTCGCCGACCTGGAGACCCGACTGCACGCCGCCCGCACGGTGGTGCGCCACGCGGCCGACGAGATAGCCGCCGGCGGCGAAGCCAGAGTCCCGGTGTCGATGTCGAAGGTCTTCACCGCGAACGTGACACAGGACGCGGTGGACGCCGCCCTCCAGTTCTGCGGCGGCAACGGCGTCGGCCGCGACCTGCCGCTGGCGGACTTCTACGAGGCGGTCAGACAGTTCCGCGTCGTCGACGGCACCGACGAGGTCCACCGCCGCGTCGTCGCCCGCGACGCCTTCGCCGACGTGGACGAGGGTGAACTCGAAGCGGTCGTCCGGTACGACGAGTCGCTCCACGAGTGAGCGTGCGAAGAGTCTCCACACAGCCGGACTCGTCCCACCAGCAGACCCGCTCCACCGCCGGACTCGTCCCACCAGCAGACCCGCTCCACCGCCGGACTCGTCCCGTGGGGATCGTGGGCGGTCGACCGCGAGCGACTTATCCGCGTGGGCGTCCCGGTGTCGACTGTGACCGACGACACAGACCGGGGTGACGTCCCGTCCGACCGACTGGAGGCCGTCGCCGAGGAGGTGCGGAGGGCAGACGCGGCCGTCGCGTTCACCGGCGCGGGGGTCAGCACCGCCTCCGGCGTCCCGGCGTTCCGGACCGAGGGCGGGGTCTGGGAGCGGTTCGACCAGCGGGACTTCCACCTCAGGCGGTTCGAGACCGACCCCGCGGGCTTCTGGCGCGACCGGGTCGAACTCCACGAGGCGATGTTCCCCGGCGACGTCGCTCCCAACCCCGCCCACCACGCGCTCGCGGACCTGGAGTCGGCCGGCGCGCTCGACGCGGTGGTGACCCAGAACACGGACGGCCTGCATGCAGCCGCGGGTTCCGCGAACGTCGTCGAACTCCACGGGAACGCCTCGCGCGTCGTCTGTCTGCGCTGCGGACACCGCCGACCGGCCGAGGTGGTCCACGAGCGGGTGCGCGAGGGCGACGTGCCGCCGCACTGCGAGGAGTGCGGCCTCGGCGTCTACAAGCCCGACGTGGTGCTGTTCGGCGAGCAGTTGCCCCTCGACGCCTTCGGGGAGGCGCGGCGACTCGCCCGCGAGAGCGACGTCTTCCTCGTCGCCGGGTCGTCGCTGCAGGTCGAACCCGCCGCGTCGCTCCCCACCGAAGTCGGCGACGGCGGCACGCTCGTGGTCGTGAATCTGGAGGAGACGCCCTACTCTGGGGAGGCGGACGTCGCGTTCCGGGCCGACGTCACCGACGTCCTGCCGGCGCTCGCGGCGCGGGTCGTCGGGTCGGACTGACGGGGACCCGATAGCTGGACCGTTCGCTGCTCCTCCGCCGACGACCCGGCAGACGGCGGGGGGCGACAGTAGTTTTACCACCGCTCGGGTCCCCTCTGGAACATGGCCGACGACACGTACACGGGCGCGGATCTCTTCGTCGAGACGCTGGAGCAGTACGGCGTCACGCACGTCTTCGGAAACCCCGGAACGACCGAACTACCGGTGATGCAGGCGCTCGCCGGGTCCGACCTCGACTACGTCCTCTCGCTCCACGAGGACGTCGCGGTGGGCGCGGCCGCCGGGTACGCGAGCACGCGCCGGTACCACGCCGCCCACGACGACGGCGTCCTCCCGGTCGGCGTCGTCAACCTCCACATCGCGCCGGGGCTCGCCCACGGACTCGGGAACCTCTACGGCGCGATGATGGCCGGCGCGCCGCTCGTGGTCACGGCGGGCAACCACTCGCTGGACTTCCGCCACGAGGAGCCGATTCTCTCCGGCGACCTCGTCGACCTCGCGGACCAGTTCACCAAGTGGAGCGACGAGGTGCTGGACGCCGCCGCCCTCCCGACGATGCTCCGGCGGGCGTTCCGGGTCGCCCTCACGCCGCCGACCGGTCCGGTGTTCCTCGGACTCCCGCTGGACGTGATGCTGAGCGAGACTGACGCCTCGCCCGAACGACTCGGCCCGATTCCGAACGCGGGGCGGGGCGACCCGGCCCAGGTCGCCCGCGCGAGCGACTTCCTCGTCGAGGCGGACAACCCCGTGATGGTCCTCGGCGACGGCGTCGCTCGCGCGGGGGCGGACGCCGTCGACGCCGCCGTCTCGCTCGCGGAGGCGGCCGGCGCGCGGGTCCACGGCGAGATTCTCTCCTCGGAGGTGAACTTCCCGACCGACCACGACCAGTGGGTCTCGTTCGTCCCGCCGGACGAGCAGCTCGCCGCGACGCTCCAGAGCACCGACCTGCTCGTCTTCGCCGGCACCTCCACGCACACGACGCTGACGCGTCACGAGGGGCCCCTCGTGGACGACGCGACGACCTGCATCCACCTCGGCGACGACGCGTGGGAACTCGGCAAGAACCACCCCGCCGACGCCGCCGTTCTCGGCGACCCCGGGCTGGTGATGGAGGAGCTCGCGGCGCAGGTCCGCGAGGGCGTCTCGGAGGAGGAGCGCGCCGCCAGACTGGAGCGCGTCGAGATGATGAAGGAGATGACCGACCAGCGGATGGCCGCGGAGGCCGAGGACGACGCCGACGACTGGCGGGCCTCGAAGGCCGACCTCGCGGACGCGCTCGAAGCCGTCGCCGCCGACGCCCACGTCGTCGACGAGGGCGTCACCGCGAAGTACGCGATGCAGACTCGGCGGACGATGAAGCCCGAGCACTACATCTCGAACAAGGGCGGCGGCCTCGGCTACGGCCTCCCGGCCGCGGTCGGCGCGTCGGTCGCCGAGCGCGAGCGGGGCGCGGAGGGCGGCGAGTCCCGCGACGTCCTCGGTTTCGTCGGCGACGGGTCGTACCTCTACTACCCGCACTCGCTCTACACCGCCGCGCGGTACGACCTCGACCTCACCGTCGTCGTCGTCGACAACCGGAACTACCGCATCCTCAAGGACAACACGCTGAAGCTCCTCGGCGGCGAGGAGACGGACCACGACTTCCTCGGGATGGACTTCGAGCCGCCGGTCGACATCCCGCAGAACGCAGCGAGCCACGGCGCGCGCGGCACACTCGTCGACGACCCGGACGCCATCGCCGACGAGGTCGCGGCCGCGATGGAGCGCGACGGTCCGGACGTCCTCGACGTCCTCGTCCACGACTGAGGGGGACGTCGGGTACGGGTCGACCCGTTCCTCCGGTGAGTGGACGTCTGGCGCTCCGGCCACTGGCGACCTGCTCCTCCCCGGCCAATGATTCATACCGGACGCCAGCGCGTATCGTGGTATGCACGCAGCGAAGGAGCACGGATGAACCGTTCCGAACTCCCCGAGGCGGGGTTCGTTGACCCGAGCGGGGCGAACGCCGGGGCCGTCCGGGACCTCGCCGAGGCCGTCCTCGACCAGCTCCTCTCACAGCTCGAAACGGCCGACGAGCGACCTCCGCTCCCCGACGACCCGGCCGTTCCTCCGGCAGACATTCCCGATTCACCGCGGACGGCGGCGGCCCTCCTCTGCGACCTCGAAGCCGTCGTCGACGGGTCGATGAATCCGGCCCACCCGGGCTACGTCGGTCACATGGACACGGTGCCGACGACGGTGTCGGTCCTGGGCGACCTCGTCGCGTCGGCGGTCAACAACAACCTGCTGAGCGTGGAGATGTCGCCGGTGTTCTCCGAACTCGAGGTCCGCCTCACCGAAACCGTCGCCGCCGAGTTCGGCATCGGGCCGGACGCCGGGGGCGTGCTCGCGAGCGGCGGGAGCCTCGCGAACCTCCACGCGCTGTCGGTCGCGCGCAACCGGTCGTTCGACGTCCACGGGCGGGGGCTCGCCGGTCTGGACTGCGAGCCGGTGGTGTTCGCCTCGGACGTCGCGCACACGTCACTGGAGAAAGCCGCGATGGTCCTCGGGCTGGGAACCGACGCGGTCGTCTCTGTCGAGACGGACGAGCACTCCCGAATGGACCCGGCCGCGCTGGAACGGGCAGTCGAGCGGGCAAATCGCGAGGGCCGCGCGCCGTTCTGTGTCGTCGCCACCGCCGGCACGACGACGACGGGCAACGTCGACCCGCTGTCTGCTATCGGCGACGTCGCCCGCGAACGCGACCTGTGGTTCCACGTCGACGCCGCCTACGGGGGAGCGCTCGTGTTCTCCGGGGGCGAACGCCACCGCCTCGACGGAATCGCGTCCGCCGACTCGGTGACGTTCAATCCCCAGAAGTGGTGCTACGTCGCCAAGACCTGCGCGATGGCGCTCTTCGCCGACGTCGACGTCCTCCGGGAGGACTTCCGGGTCGGCGCGCCGTACATGCGGGGTGACGACGCGACGCCGAACCTCGGCGAGCTGAGCGTGCAGGGGACCCGGCGGGCGTCGGTGCTGAAGCTCTGGCTCACCTTCCAGCACCTCGGTCGCGACGGCCTCGAACAGCTGGTCGACGAGGGCTACCGCCTGACCGCGCTCGTCCGTGACCGGGTCGTCGCCCGCGAGGGACTCGAACTCGCCGGCGACCCGGAGACGAACATCGTCTGCTTTCGCGCCGCACCCGAGTGGTGTCCGCCGGACGGGCTGGACGACCTGAACGGTCGGCTCCAGCGGACGCTGCTCGCCGACCACGCGGTGTTCGTCTCGCTGCCGACCTACCGCGACAGCCGGTGGCTCCGGGCGGTCCTGTTGAACCCGTTCACCGACGCGGCGACCGTCGACCGACTGTTCGGTGGCGTCGACGCGTTCCTGCGCGCGAACCGGCCGTAGTCTCCGCGCGGCGGCTGCAGCACCGACCGGTCCGACCTGACCCGGCGGTTCGCCCCGGCAGACGCTCACCTGCGGAACCTCGCGTCCCGCTCACGCTGGTCGGTCTCTCCCGCCCGACTACTCTCTCGCCCGACTACCCGCCCGCCAGCCGACGTCGCGCGTACAGCAGCGGGAGTCCCGTGAGTGCGCCCGCGACCGAGACGACGCCGAGCACGAACGCGACGAGAACCGCGACCGGGGTGGCCGTCAGCATCTCGACGCCCCAGACGCTCACGAGACGGAGCGTCCAGAGGAGTCCGGTGAGGAGGGCCGTGAGCAGTCCGAACGCGCCCCCGCGGAGATACGTGTACGAGTTCCGTCGTTCCACGACCGCCCACCAGACCACTGCGCCGACGAGGAGCGACGGACTCGCCAGGACGACCAGCGAGTAGGATGCCGGCAGTCCGATCACCTCACCGAACAGAATCAGGATTTCGTCGAGGACGAACGACGTCGCGGTGCCGAGAGCGAACGTGTAGAGTCCCGCGTACATCGACCACTTCCGCGATGGGGGGACGTCGAACGGGAATCGGAGGGCGGTCGCCATGGGCGAGACACGAACATGTCCGTCATAGCTCTTGTCCCCGGGTGCACTGGCCGGCTCACCGACAGCGGCGGGTGTCGCCAGCGTTGAGGGACGGAACGCGGCGGTCGCGAGTGTCGCCGCCGGCGACGGACTGGGCCCCGCTCGCGTCACTCGTCGACGACGCGCTCGCCCTCGATGGTCTCGGGGAATATCTTCCCGGGGTTGAGCGTCCCCCGCGGGTCGAACGTCCGCTTTATGTTCCGCATGACCTCGACGGTCGCCTCGCCGTGTTCGGCCACGAGGTACTTCCGCTTGCCGAGGCCCACGCCGTGCTCGCCGGTGGCGGTGCCGCCGAGGTCGATGGCGTACTCGACGACGCGGCGGTAGGCCTCCTCGCCGCGCTCGACCATCTCCTCGTCGTCGGGGTCGACCAGCACCGTGTAGTGGACGTTGCCGTCGCCCGCGTGCCCGAACGTCGGAATGACGAGGTCGTACTCGTCTGCGAGGCCCTTGGCGAATCGGATGAGGTCCGGGTACGACCCGATGGGGACCGTGACGTCGCCGGGGTGCATCAGTTCGAGCGTCTCGTCCCACTCGCGGGCGGCGAACGCGAGGTCCTTGCGCGCCTGCCAGATGTCGTCCATCTCGGCGTCGCTCTCGGCCATGTGGAACTCCCGTACGTCGTGGGCCTCGAACACCGTCCGGCAGAAGTCTATCTCCTCGTCGACGTTGTGGTTCGCGTGGAACTCGAGGAACACCATCGGCCTGTCCGGGAGGTCGGTGCCGGCGTAGTCGTTGGCCATCGCGGCGCTGATCTCGTCGATGAGTTCTATCTTGGCGACGTCGACGCCGGAGCGAATCGCGTCGGAGATGGCGTCTGCGGCCTGTCCGAGCGACGGGAAGATGGCCCGCCCGCCGCGGATCTGCTCGGGGATGCCCGAGAGTTCGAGCGTCGCGCGCGTCACCACCGCGAGGGTCCCCTCGCTGCCGATCAGCAGGTCCCTGAGGTTGTACCCGCTCGACGTCTTGACCGCCTTGCTCCCGGCGGTGATGACGGTCCCGTCCGCGAGCACCGCCTCGAGTTCGAGCACCCAGTCGCCCACCTCGCCGTACTTGACGGTCTTCATCCCGCTGGCGTCGGTGGCGATCATCCCGCCGACCGTCGAGAGGTCCCCCGAGGAGGGGAGCGGCGGGAAGAAGAGGCCGTGGTCGCCGACCGCCTCGTCGACGGCGGAGCCGATGACGCCGGGTTCGACGTCCACCTGGAAGTCGTCCGGGCGGACGTCGAGTATCTCGTTCATCCGCGTCATGTCGAGGCTGATGCCCCGGTCGACGGGCGCGGCCGCCCCCTCGAGCCCGCTCGCCGCGGCGAAGGGCGTCACCGGGACGCCGCGGTCATTCGCCGCCGCGAGGACCGTCGAGACGTCGCCGGTCGTCGCCGGCCACACCACCGCGTCCGGGAGCGTCCGCTGGTCGTCGTCCGTGCCCCAGTCGCCCGCGTGGCCGTCGCGGTACGAGTCGTCGGTCGAGTACTCGCCGTCGAGGTTCAGGTCCTCGAGGAACGAGACGTCGTGAGCCATACGGTGGCAAGGGACCCGACGCGGTAAAAACTGACCTGTGTCGACCGGGCGTGGGTGTCGCCCCACGTGATTTTATTGCCGACCCCGAGCGAAGAGGTGCCATGTCCGCGACGATTCGCCCGGCGAGGGAGGACGACGCAGCCGCCCTCGCGTCGATATACGCGCCGGTCGTCGAGCACACGGCCATCTCCTTCGAGACGACGCCGCCGACGCCCGACGACATGCGGCGGCGCGTCCGCGAGCAGACCCGCCTGCCGTGGCTGGTCTGTGAGCGCGACGGCACCGGCGACGACCGGGACGCCGGTGGCCGGGACAGCGACACGGACGTCGTCGGGTACGCCTACGCGAGCCCCCACAGCTCCCGGCCGGCCTACCGGTGGACGGTCCACGTCTCCGTCTACGTCCGCGAGTCGGTCCGCCGCCGGGGCGTCGGCCGGGGCCTCTACGAGTCGCTGCTCGAGGTGCTGCGGCGACAGGGGGTGTACAACGCCCTCGCGGTCATCTCGCTGCCGAACCCGGCGAGCGTCGGGTTCCACGAGTCGTTCGGCTTCGAGCGCGTCGGCGTCTACCGGCGCGTCGGCCACAAGCACGGCGAGTGGCGCGACGTCGGCCACTGGCAGCTGTCGCTCGGGACGCCGGCCGAGGACCCCGACCCGCCCGCGCCCGTCTCGGACCTGCGCGGCGACGGCGCGTGGGGGGACGCGCTCGCCCGCGGCGAGTCGTCGATTCGACTGTGAACGTCCGGCTACGCCGACTCCCTCCGGCGACCCGCTCGCAGATTCCCCGGTACCGAACGCCTTTTTCGCCGGGGACGCGAGGCAACGGTCGATGACCGCACCGGAGTCTGGGACCGGGGTTCACTCGCGCGACGACTTCGAGTTCGAGCACGTTCCGGAGACCGACCAGTCCTTCGAGAACGCCCTCGAGAAGGCCCGAGACGGCGTGCGCCTGACCGTCGACGACGCCGTGGAACTGCTCACGACCGGCACCGACCGGGACGGCGTCGACCCCGTCCGGAAAGAGCGCGTCCTCGAGGCCGCAGACCGCCGGCGCGCGGAGGTCGTCGGCGACGACGTGACGTTCGTGGCGAACGTCAACAACAACGTCACCACCGCCTGCAACACCGGCTGTCTCTTCTGCAACTTCAAGGACACCGCGTCGCTGTTCGAGAAGGCGAGCGACCGGGACCACGCGGGGTTCACGAAGACGCCGGCGGCGTCGCGCGACGTCGTCGCCGACGCCGTCGAGCGCGGCGTCTACGAGGTCACCTCGGTCAGCGGCCTCCACCCGTCGCTCGCGCTCGACGAGGAGCACCGCGAGGTGCTCGAGGCCGCGGGGGACGACCCTGAACTGAACTACAGACCCCCGGACCGCTACGAGACGGACCCGGGGACCTACGCCGAGCAGTTGCGCGCGATATCGGTCGACGGCGTCCACGTCCACTCGATGACGCCCGAGGAAGCCTACCACGCCCGGCGCGGTACCGACTGGTCCTACGAGGAGGTGTACGGTCGGTTGCGAGAGGCCGGACTCGACTCCGCGCCCGGCACCGCCGCGGAGATTCTGGTCGACGAGGTCCGCGACGTCATCTGCCCCGGGAAGATGCGCACCGACGAGTGGGTCGCGGCGATGGAGGGCGCGGTCGCCGCCGGCCTGCCGGTCACCGCGACGATCATGTACGGCCACGTGGAAAACGAGATGCACCGCGCGATGCACCTCGACGTCGTCCGCGACCTGCAGGACCTGACCGGAGCCATCACCGAGTTCGTCCCGCTCTCGTTCGTCCACCAGCGCACGCCGCTCTACGAGCGCGGCGTCGTCGACGGCGGCGCGACCGACGCAGAGGACGAACTGATGATCGCCGTCTCGCGGCTCTTTCTCGACAACGTCGAGAACGTCCAGAGCTCGTGGGTGAAGTTCGGCGACGAGAAGGCGCTGAAGCTCCTCAACTGCGGGGCGAACGACCTCATGGGGACGATTCTCTCAGAAGAGATCACGAAGCGCGCCGGCGGCGAGTACGGCGAGTTCCGCTCGTTCGCCGACTACGTCGAGATGATAACCGCCATCGGCCGCCGGCCGGTCGAACGCTCGACCGACTACGAGACGCGGCGCGTCGTCGACGTCTCGGACCCGCCGTTCGGCCCGCGACTCGGTCCCGGAGCCGACGGGACGCCGCTCCTCGACGACGCGGAGCGCTGACGCCGAGGGCAGGAGGGAAGCGAAGCGCTACCGGCGGGGACAGGACGTCGCCTCGCCCCGACGGCGGGGACAGAGCCTCGCACCGACGCCGCGCGGAGGGCGACGCCGCGGCGGTGACGTCGCGTCAGCGGGCGGACCGCGAGGCGGCGTCGGTGCCAGCGTCCGGCCGCGCCCCGGACGCTCGCTCTCGCCGGGCGACCGCGCGGAACCGCGCGCCGTGGACGTCGTCGCGCCCCACCGCCTCCCGGACCGGGTCGCGGAGCCACGACCCGGCCGCGGGGTCGCCGTCGAAGTCTGCCGGTCGGAGCGACGCGGGCAGGTAGCGGTCGTAGACGGGGAGCCGCTCGTAGAGGGGAACTCCGGCGTCGGCTGCGAGTTCCCGCAGCTCTTCGAGCGCCGGCCACGCGTAGTCCGGGTTGACGTAGTCGTCGGTGACCGGCGAGACGCCCCCGAGGTCGTCGACGCCGCAGTCGAGCAGTCGGCGCGTCGGCGAGAGGTTCGGCGGGACCTGCACTGAGACGGATTCGGGGAGCGCGGCGCGGGCCATCGCCACCGCGCGGCGCATCGTCTCGGCCGACGGCCGCTCGAACGCGGAGCGCTCGTTCGGCACGACGTTCTGGACGATGACCTCCTGGACGTGGTCGTACCGCTCGTGGAGGTCGCGGATGGCCAGCAGGCTCTCGGCCCGGTCGCGCCACGTCTCGCCGATGCCGACGAGGATGCCGGTCGTGAAGGGGACGCCCGCCTCCCCCGCCGCCCGAATCGTGTTGAGCCGCTGGCCCGGCGTCTTCCGGCGCGACCCGGCGTGCGCGGAGACGTCGGCGGTCGTCTCCAGCATCACGCCCATGCTCGCGTTCACGTCGCGCAGCCGCTCGAACTGCTCGCGCGTGAGGTCGCCCGGGTTGCTGTGGGGGAGCAGTCCCTCCGCGATGGCCGTCTCGCAGGCGTCCCGGAGATAGCCGAGGACGTCGTCGTACCCCCACGACGAGAGCTGGTCGTGAATCCGCTCGTAGCGCTCGTCCGGCGCGTCGCCGAACGTGAACAGCGCCTCCGTGCACCCGGCGTCTGCGCCGACGCGGAGGCGCTCGCGCACCTCCTCGGGCGAGAGGAGCGACGCCTGCCCGGGCGGGTCGTAGTAGGTGCAGTAGGTGCAGGTGTACCGGCAGGCCGTCGTGAGCGGGAGGAAGACGTTCCGGGAGAAGGTCAGCGCGGGCGCGGCGTCGACGTCGTCGGGCGTCACCGCGAGCAGGCGCGACACGTCCTCGTCGTCGGACGAGAGGCGAACGTCGTACTCGTCGGCCCCGGGGAACATGCACCGAGGTGACCCGCCCGGCCACTAAAAGGTGTCACACCGCGGCCGGGGTCCGGCTTCGGATGGCGAACCGCGTCGGCGACGACCGGCGGCGTCCGCAGTCGCCCCCATCACCGACGGACGCCGACTCGCCCGTCGCGCACGTCGAGCGAGAAGCCGGCGTCGCGGAGCCACCTCGGGGCCCGGCCGTCGGCGTGCAGGAGCACCTCCGTGAGGTCCGCGCGCTCGTCGATGTCGGTCGAGAGGCGGGCCGAGTCGACCTCTCTGACCGACGCGCTCACGTCGCGGGCGCGGCGCAGGTGGTCGAGGAAGGACGCGCCGTGGTAGTCGACCCGGAAGTCCGGGTGACGGACGACCAGCGCGTTCGTCCCGCCGCCGCGACCCGGGGCGACGACCACGTCGCCGCTCGCGGCACACAGTCGGGCGACGACCGCGGGCGTCGCCAGCGCGAGGTCGGCCATCACGACCGCGACCGGTCCCGTCGCCGACGCGATGGCGGCGTTGACCGCGGGCGTGAGCGGTCGCTCGTCGACGGTGACGGGGACGTCGACGTCGACGTCGGCGTTCGAGAGAACGGTCGGTTCGTGTCCGGCATCGCGGACGGCGACGAGGACGTCCGCGAGCATCGCGTCCGCGAACGCGCGCCGCTCGCCCGCGTCGAGGACGTCCCCGAGGCGCGTCTTCGGCTGTCTCGCGTCGAAGGGGACCACGACGCGCATCGTCTCGCTCAGCCGAGTTTGTCGTAGCTCTGCTGCTGGGAGCGGTACCAGAGGAACGCGCCCACGAGGAGCGCGACGACGAGGATGCCCGCACCGGCGTAGAGCAGGAGCCTGTTGCGCTGTCTGTTCTGCTTCACCTGCGCTGCCTGCGACTGCGCCTCGTTCGCCAGTTCGGCGGCGAGGTCGAAGTTCTCGCTCTCGTAGGCCTCGACGGCCTGCGTGAACTTCGTCTCCGCCGCGTCGGGGTTACCGGCGGTGTCTATCGCGTCGCGGGCGGCGTCGAGCTGCTCGCGGGCGGTCTGGCTCTCGGTCGTGTAGGGGCGGGCGCTCCACGAGTCGATGTCGTTGCTGGCGCCCCCCTTCCGGGTCTGTTCGAGCGACAGCACCGTGAACGACTGTGCGGGGTCGTAGCTGTAGTTGCCGACCTCCGGCACGGTGCCGGTGACTTTCACCTCGACGGTGGCCGTCCCGGCGTTGGCGTCGACGGTCGCGCCGGTGAAGTTCTGGCCGTCGTAGGAGTCCTGCCCGGCCTTCGAGTCGGTCTGGTCGTAGTACGTCACCGTCCACGTGACCTCCTCGAGGTCCGTCTCTCCGGCGAGCGTCCACGTCTCTAGCTGCGGGTCCTTGTAGAGTTCGTCGAGCGTGACCGTCGCCGACACCTTCGACCCCACCTGCGCCTCCTGTGGAACGTCAGACGTGGCAACAGAGGCGGCCCCGGCGGGTGCGACTGCGGCCACGAGGACGAGGAGACCCAGGAGCAGCTTAGAAGAGCGACTCCAGCTCGTCCTGATCATCGTTCACCAGCTCGTTGAGGTTCTGGTCGCTCTCCTCTCGAATCTCGTCGAGGTTGTCCTGCGCCTCGATGGCGACTTCCTGTAGTTCCTTGATTCGGGGCACGTTCGTGACGCCGGAGAGGAGGATGACGCCGGCGACGAATCCGCTGCCGGTGACCGGGTAGTCGCCGCCGCGGACCTCCATGCTGCCGGTCTGCTCTTCGAGCCACTTGCGCCCGCGCTCGATGCCCTTGCGGTTGAGGTACCGCGGCGGTCCGGCCATCACGAGGAGCGCGCGCTCCGAGCCCTCTATCTCACAGGGGAGCGTGAGTCGCCCGAGCGCGGCCTTCCGCACGAGACTGGTGATGCGGTTGGTCGTGTGGGCGGTGTCGAGGCTGTCGTCGCTGCTGTCACTGCCGGTGAGCCGAGAGAGCAGCCCCCCGGACTGCTGCTGGGCTTCGACCTCCTCGCGGGCGTAGCCGACCGTCGAGACGCCGCCGCCGGCCAGCGTGTTGATTATCTCGCTGGAGTCGACGACGCTCTCTGCGACCTCCTGTCCGGCGTCGACTTCGCCGGCCCCGAAGAGGATGCCGAACCGCTTGACGATCTCCTCGTTGATCTCGTCGTAGCCGCCCTGCACCGACTCGCCCGTCTTCCGCCAGGCGTCGTTGTCGAACACGAGGAGGTTGTCGACCTCGCGGACGAACGTCTGGAAGGAGCGCGCGGCGTTGAGCGTGTAGATGCCGCCCTCGTCGCTCCCGGGGAGAATGCCGAGACCGTAGACCGGTTCCGTGTAGATGCGCTTGAGATGCTTGGCGAGGACGGGTGCGCCGCCGCTCCCGGTGCCGCCGCCCAGTCCGGCGACGACGAGGAAGGCGTCCACCTCGTGCACCGGAATCGAGTCGATCGCGCCCTGCACCTCGTCTACGTCCTCCTCGGCGATCTCCGCCCCGAGCTCGTTGTCCGCCCCGACGCCGTGGCCCTTGACGCGCGCCTGCCCGATGAGCACCCGGTTCTCCTCGGGGATGTGTTTGAGCCCCATCAGGTCCGCCTTCGCGGTGTTCACGGCGACCGCGGCGCGGACGATGCCGGCGTCGTGAGTCCTGTCGTACTCGACGAATTTGTCGACAATTTTACCCCCTGCCTGTCCGAATCCTATCATTGCGAGCTTCATCGTTCCGGTCCCCTCGTCATTGGGTGAAACCCAGTACGAAAACGAACATAAACCTTGTGATGGCTTCGAGCCGACCTGAACCGCGAGTTTATCCGAGAATTAAGGGACGGCATCGGGATGTTAATCGGTCATTACGCCGTCAGACGCCCGTCTGCCGTCAGCGTTTGCCACACTTTAAATTGCGTCGCGGCGGCCGGTTCACGCCTCCCCGAGGTAGCCTCCGAGCGTTCTGAGATCCGAACTCGCGACGCCGAAGGCATCGACGTCGTTGTCCGCGACGGTGTTGTCGAACTTGAGCGACCGGTACTGGTCCGCCCCCATCGGGAATCCCGGGACGAGACCGCCGATGGTCAGCCCGAGGCCGGCGAGCGACATCGGTACGGGGACGACGTTCACGGACCGGCCGTCCGCGCGGTGGGCCAGTCGGGCTATCTCGGCGAGGGTCAGCTTCTCGGGCCCCCCGACCTCGTAGACCTTCCCCACGTGGTCGTCGGACTCGAGGACGGCTGCGAGAATCGGGACGAAGTCGCCGACCCAGATGGGCTGGAAGCGCGTCTTCCCGCCGCCGGGGAGCGGCGTGACGTACGGCGGCGCGAGCTTCCTGGTGAACCGGAGGAACTCGCCGCCCTCCCCGAAGATGACCGAGGGCCGGACGATGGTCCAGTCCAGGTCCGACTGCCGGACGAGCTCCTCGGCGCGGCCCTTCGCCCGGATGTAGGCCGTCGTCCCCTCCGGGTCCGCGCCGAGGGCGCTCTGCTGGACGAACCGGTCCACGCCGTGTGTCTCGGCGGCGCGAACGCAGTTCTCGGTCCCCTGTCGGTGGACCCTGTCGTGCATCTCGTCGCCGCCGCGGGGGCGAAACAGCGGCGAGAGCGCCACGAGGTTGACGACGGCGTCCTGTCCCTCGAAGGCGGACTCGATGGAGTCGTACGCGGCGACGTCCCCGGTGGCGGTCGCCACGCCCGACGGGAGGGAGGCCTCCCCGGGGTGGCGCGACAGGGCTGTCACGTCGTGTCCGCGGTCGCTCAGTTCCCGACAGAGGTGCGTCCCGACGAAGCCGGTTCCGCCGGTCACGAGAATCTTCATACCGTAGATACGTACTGGAACGGACCTAAAGGTACTGTGCAACTCGGTAGGTACGCGAGGCGGATTCGACCGGAGGGCGCGGGGCAGCCTCGACGGGGACGAGACGGAGGTCGGGCAGGAACGAGCGGGTATCTCGACAGGTACCTGAGGGGACGAACGAGCGGGTATCTCGACAGGTACCTGAGGGGACCCGTGAGCCACGCGCGCTAGAGCGCACCGCTTAATTCCGGGGGGCGACTCCTCCCGGTATGCTCGTCACGCTCGAAGGGCTCGACGGGAGCGGCAAGACCACCGTCTGGGAGGCGCTCCACGACGTCTACCCCGACGCGGTCTTCACCCGCGAGCCGACAGATTCGTGGTACGGCGACGCGGTCTACCGCTCGCTCGAGGACGAGGACGCCGACCCGCTGGCCGAACTGTTCCTCTACACAGCAGACCACGCCGACCACCTCTCGCGGGTGATTCGCCCGGCGCTCGACGACGACAGGCTCGTCGTCTCCGACCGGTACTCGGACTCGCGGTTCGCCTACCAGGCGGCGACGCTCGAGGAGACCGACGTCAAGCGCCCGCTCGAGTACGTCCGCGGCATCCACAGCGCGTTCTCCCGGTCGCCGGACCTCACCGTCTACCTCGACGTGGACCCGGAGACCGCCGCCTCCCGGAGCGGTGCGACTAACAAGTTCGAGCAGGCCGCGTATCTCGCGCGAGTGCGGGACAACTACGAGCGAATCATGAAGGCCGAACCGGGGCGCTTCGTCCGGATAGACGGCACCCAGTCGCCGGAGGTCGTCATCGAACGCGTCGAGGACCTGCTGGAGCGAGTGCTCGACTGAGCGGGTCACCGGGAGACGCCCGGCGCGGTCCCCGTCAGTTCGTGTCGGGGAGCTCGTACTCCTCCGGCGAGGGGACGTAGAGGAAGTCGATGGTGACACCGAGGAGCAGGGGCATCCCGATCATCACCCCGAGGACCGCCTGCGCGCTGCCGAGGTCGACCCCGATGCCGAGGACGCCCGTGAACACGAGCGTCGAGACGAGCAGGACGAAGGGGACCACGAGCGCGACGTAGACAGCCGTCCCGAGTTGCGTCTTCATCCGGATGCGGAGGAACCGGACCATCACCGCCGCCCCGACGGTGTGGACGGCGAGCACCGCCACGAACAACAGGAGGTTGACGACCGTGGCCATGCCGGCGGTAGGCGGTGGGTCGCCTTTGGCCTGTCGGATGACTCGGCCCGTTCCAGCGCTGTTAAGTCACCTCCCTCCGAGGGCAGAGCCATGCACCGAGTCATCGGCGAGCGAACGCTCGCGGAGACGGACTTCTCTGCGGACGAGGCGCGCATGATGTACCGCGACATGGTTCGAACGCGCCGCTTCGACGAGCGGGCGCTGGCGCTCCAGCGCCGGGGCTGGATGAGCGGCTACCCGCCGTACCGCGGACAGGAGGCCTCGCAGGTCGGTGCCGCGTACGCGATGGACGACGCGGACTGGCTCTTTCCGACCTACCGCTCGAACGCGCTCCAGATAGCCCGCGGCGTCCCGATGTCGGACATCTTCCTGTTCCGGCGGGGCCGCGCCGAGTACCACTCCGACCACGACGTGCCGGTCTTCCCGCAGGCGGTCCCCATCGCCACGCAGATTCCGCTCGCGACGGGGGCCGGGATGGCCGCGGACTACCGCGACGACGACGCCGCCGCCCTCGTCTGCTTCGGCGACGGCGCGACGAGCGAGGGCGACTTCCACGAGGGGATGAACTTCGGCGGCGTCTTCGACGCGCCGGTGGTCTACTTCTGTGAGAACAACAACTGGGCCATCTCGCTCCCGCGAGAGAGGCAGACCGCGGCGGAGTCCATCGCAATCAAGGCCGAGGCCTACGGCTTCGAGGGCGTGCAGGTCGACGGCAACGACCCCCTCGCGGTGCGCGAGACGGTCGCCGAGTCCCTGGAGAGCGCCCGGGACGGCGACCCCGTGCTGGTCGAGAGCCTCACGTATCGGCAGGGACCGCACACGACGGCGGACGACCCCTCGCAGTACCGCGACGACGACCCGGACCTCCCCGAGTGGCGGATTCGCGACCCGCTCGAACGCTTCGAGGAGTACCTCCGCGAGGAGGGCGCGATAGACGACGAGTTCGTCGAGTCCGTCTTCGACGAGGCCGACGCGGAACTCTCGGAGGCCGTCGAGACGGCGGAGAACGTCGAGCCCGCGGACCCCGACGACGTCTTCGACTACGTGTACGAGAACGCCCCGAGAGAGCTACAGCGACAGCGCGCGGCGCTCCAGGACTACCTCTCGCGGCACGACCCGCAGGAGCTCGACCACTGAGCGGTCTACTCGTCGAGCGACATGTACGTCTTCGTGTCGGTGACGCCGCCGAGCCCCTGAATGTCGCCCGTGGCCGTGTGGAGAACGTCGTACACCTCCGGGGCCTCCACTTCGACGATCATGTCGTACGCGCCCGCGACGATGTGCGCCTCCGCGACGTGCCCGAGTTCGCGGACGGCGTCGAGTAACCGCTCTGACTCACCGGCGCCCGTCTTCACCATGATGAACGCGTAAACCATACTGTGTGATACCGTCACACGACGCAAAAACCTTCCCCCCGTGGAGGGGTCCGAACCGGGCGACACGGGACTCCTCAGGGGGGCAAGGTTATTCATGACCGCTTGCGTACAGTCGGGTATGCGGTTCGTTATCATCGGCGCAGGACGGGTCGGACTCCGCACCGCCCGAGTTCTTCGGGAAGAGGGGCACGACGTACTGCTCATCGAACGCGACGCGGACCGGGCAGACCGGGGCCGGAGCGACGGCTTCGAGGTCATCGTCGGCGACGGGTCCCGCGAGGACGTGTTGCTGGAGGCGGACCTCGACGACGCGGACGCGCTCGGGGCACTGACCAGCGACCTCAACGTCAACTTCGCGGCATGCATGATCGGCAAGCACCACGGCTGTCGGACCGTGATGCGAATCGACGAGGACTACCGCGAGGAGATCTACCAGAAGTACGCAGACGAGGTCGACGAGATCGTCTACCCCGAGCGCCTCGGGGCCATCGGCGCGAAGAACGCGCTCCTCGGCGGCTCGATCACCGCCATCGCCGACATCGCCCAGAACCTGCAGGTGCTGATGTTCACCATCACCGAGGGGTCGCCGATGCGTGGCTACAACATCAGCGAGGTGGCGCTCCCGGCGCAGGCCCGCGTCCTCGCGTTCGGCAAGGAGGGCGAACCGATGAGCATCCCGATGCCGGACGACTCGCTGGCGGCGGGCGACAGGCTCGCGGTGCTGGCCGACTTCGAGGTGCTCGACGAGGTCAGGCAGCTGCTCGTCGGCGACGACGGGTCGCTCACCGCGGCCACGGGGGGTGAGTGAGCGTGGTCACCGCCTACATCATGGTGAAGGCCAACACCGGCGAGGCGGACAGACTGAAACAGGAGATATCCGCCATCGAGGGCGTCGAGCGAGCCAACATCGTCGCCGGCGACGTCGACCTCATCGTGAAGGTCCGCGTCGACTCCCCCGGCGACGTCAAGGACATCGCGGCGTCGAAGATACAGCACATCGAGGGCGTCGAGGACACCCAGACGTACATCTCGATGGACTGACCCGCCGCGCCGCGCTCGCTGCGCTGCTCTCCGCTCTCGACGCCGACAGAGCCTCAGCGCTCGCCGTGCTGTCTCGCC
>JBDGSQ010000085.1:33531-36655 GCA_042217455.1 Haloferacaceae archaeon
CTGCTCTCCGCTCTCGACGCCGACAGAGCCTCAGCGCTCGCCGTGCTGTCTCGCCCGGTCGACGATGTCGGAGGCCGGCGGGAGGTAGTCGTACCCCGGGACGATTCCCTGCGCGTACGTCCCCTCGACGTAGTCGACGAGCGCCCCCGCGTCGTCGACGCCGCGGCGCTCGTTCACGTCCTCGAAGGACCACTCGACGACGACCTCCCCGCCCCGCCTGTGGACCTCGGGGGCGACGTCTCGCTCCCCTCGCATCACGCCGCCCACGTCCGCGACGCGGAGCGCGAACGTCTCGTACCAGCCGTCCTCGACGACGTCCGCCACGCGCCCGTCGACCACTTCGCCGAGGGTCGGCACCCGGACCGTCACGTCGAACGCCATCCGCCCGTCCTCGCCGGGCGCGACGGCGACGACTCCCTCGAACGGGGTCGTCACCGACTCGTACTCGCCGTCGCCAACTCGCTCGAAGGACCCGTGGTCGCGGAACGCTCGCGCGACCCTGTCCGGAACCGCTGTCATACGAGAGCGGAGGGGCCGCGTGCGCAAAAGCGCGGCGTCTCGGGACGACCGTGACGCGGCGTGGCAGCGCCACCGTCGCTCCTCGCCCGCCCCCCGCGCGAATCGCCGCCGCCACCGCACTTTTCTCCGGGGGACCGAAAGCGGTGGCATGGCCACGGACTTTCTGGAGACCGACGCCCTCGTCGACGCCGTCGCGGACGCCTCCTTCGAGCGCCCTCCCGCGCTCGTGAGCAACGCCCACGTCACCGGCCTCAGCGTCGCTCGGGCGCTCTCGGCTCACGGCGTGCCGGTCGTCGCACTCGACCGGACCGGCGACGGCGTCGCTCCCCCCTCGGAGGCGGTCGACGTCGCCGGGCGCGTGACCTACCCCCTCGACGACCCCGAGGGGTTCCGGGAGGACGTCGCTCGCGTCGCGGCCGCGACCGGTCACGAACCGGTCGCGTTCCCCTGCATGGACGAGTGGGTCCACGCCTACGTCCGGACCACGCCGGCGGGGGTCAGGCTCCCGTTCTCCGGTGCCGACGGCGTGACCGCGGTCCTCGACAAGTTCTCACTGTACGACCTCGCCGACGAACTCGGCGTCCCGTACCCCGAGACCTACCGCCTCGACAGAACCGACCCGGAGGAAGCCGCCGAGGCGCTCGGATTCCCGCTCGTCGTCAAACCGGCGCGAAAGCGCGAGATGGAGGAGGCCCTCGGGACGAACGTCGTCGAAGTCGCCGACCGTGAGGAGTACCGGGCGGTCCTCGACGCGGCGGCGGAGGCGGACGTCGCCGTGCTGGCACAGGAGAAGGTCCGCGTCACGCCGGGGGCGGACTGCTCGTTCGCGTCCTACGTCCCGCCGGGCGGGGGCGACCCGCTCGGCGTCGTCGGGAACGCCCGCGTGCGACACCCGCAGCCGTTCGGCACCTCGTGTCTCGTCGAGACGGTCGACCGCCCCCAGATACGCGAGCGGGCGCGGTCGGTGCTATCGGCGGCGGGCTACTACGGCATCAGCGAGGCCGAGTTCGTCCGCGACGCGGACCGCGACGAGTACGTCCTGCTGGACGTGAACACCCGCCCGTGGAAGTGGGTCGGCCTCCCCGTCGCGGCCGGCGCGAACCTCCCGATGGCGGCCTACGCCGACGCCGCCGGCGTCGAGTACGAACGGGAAGACCGACGCGAGGCGCGGTGGGTCTACCTCCGGGACTACCTCGAACAGCTCGTCACCCCCGGCGGACCGCCGGACGCCCTCTCGAACGAGACGTGGCGCGCGCTCTTCTCCGGCGACTTCGAGCGCCGGGAGGCCGCGGGGCGCGCGCTCGCCACCGGCGTCTACAGCCCGTCGGACCCCGGCCCCGCCGTGCGCCTCCTCGAAACCGAGTTCGGCGGCTCCGAGTACTACTGCGCGTGCTGACCGCCCCGGAGCGTCGAGGACTCCCGACAGAGTTGACGGCGTTTCGACAGAGAAGACTGCCGTGTACGCCAGCCTTAAGTGCTTGCCACGGTTTGACCCAAGTGACGCTTCGTCTTGGAGGGCCGAAGCGTCAGCGGGGACCAATCAGGGCGGCAGCATCGCGCACTTTTCCGCGCGACTGCTACACCCTTTTACCGAACTCGACTCGCCAGCGACCGCTCGATGTGGCGTCTCCTCGCGACTCGACGCGTCGCCACGCTCCGTCGTTCTCGACCCGATAGCCGACGTCAAACCACGTCGGTCCCGATTTCGAGAGACGTCACTTGCCATCGCGGGACGCAGAGCAGTGCGAGGGAGGGGATTCGAACCCCTGAACCCCTGCGGGAGCGGGTCTTAAGCCCGCCGCCTTTGTCCTGGCTCAGCCACCCTCGCGCACTGGTCGTTCACAGTACCGGCGAAAGTCGCTTTCGGTCGTCGGAGGCGGGGTCGTCCCCGCCTCCAGTGCACCCTCGCGGGCCGACCCGTTCGGTCGGTTCCCGCTCGGGTCGACCCGTCCGGTGCGGTCGGTTCAGCGGTCGACGTCGACGGACTCGAGGACGACGTCCTCGCGCGGGCGGTCGTCCCCGTCGGTCGGGACCGACCCGATCTCGCGGACGACGTCCATCCCGTCGACGACTTTCCCGAAGACCGCGTGGCGGTCGTCGAGGTGGGGTTGCGCGCCGAGCGTGATGAAAAACTGCGACCCGTTCGTGTCCGGTCCGCGGTTCGCCATCGAGAGGACGCCCGCCTCGTCGTGGCGGAGGTCCTCGTGGAACTCGTCGTCGAAGGTGTACCCCGGGCCGCCGCGCCCGGTCCCGGTCGGGTCGCCGCACTGGATCATGAAGTCCCCGATGATGCGGTGAAAGAGCACGTCCCGGTACAGGGGGTCCGTGCGCGTCTCGCCCGTCTCGGGGTCCTCCCACTCCTTCTCGCCGGTGGCGAGGCCCACGAAGTTCTCGACCGTGTTCGGCACGCGGTCCTCGTAGAGTTCGACGGTGATGTCGCCGTGGTTCGTGTGCAGCGTCGCAGTCGGATTGCCCATGGGTCGTCGTAGGTACCCTCGGACAAAACGTTGCCCCTCCGGGACCGGGGGACATCGTCTCGTCTCCGACCGGGCGATGCCGCATCCTCTCCGGCCGGTGGGCGTCGTCTCGTCTCCGACCGGGCGAT
>JBDGSQ010000085.1:36755-43651 GCA_042217455.1 Haloferacaceae archaeon
GCGATGCCGCATCCTCTCCGGCCGGTGGGCGTCGTCTCGTCTCCGACCGGGCGATGCCGCATCCTCTCCGGCCGGTGGGCGTCGTCTCGTCTCCGACCGGGCGATACCGCATCCTCTCCGGCCGGTGGGCGTCGTCTCGTCTCCGACCGGGGGACGTCGCCCTCCTCGACCCGTGCTTACTAACCCGTGGGGAGCGAGGAGGCGACCATGCACGAGGCAGAACAACTCACGCTCGCCAGACTCCCCTCGGGAGTCGAGATTTCGACGACCGTCCACACCTACGGCGACGGCGACGGCCCGACGCTGTACGTACAGGCCGCCCAGCACGGCCGCGAGATAAACGGCTCCGAGGTGCTCCGACGCGTCCACGAGCGACTCCTCGCGTCGGACGAGGAGGTGTCGGGAACGCTCGTCTCCGTCCCCGTGGCGGACCCGCTCACCTTCGACCACGTCTCCTACACCACCCCGGAGGTCCTCGACAGCGTCAACCCCAACATGAACCGGTGCTGGCCCGGCGACGAGGAGGGGTCGCTCCACGAGCGCATGGCCGCCGTCCTCTGGGAGTTCGTCGGCGACGCGGACGCCATCGTCGACCTCCACACCGGCAGCCTCTCCATGCTCACCCACACCGTCTACCTCGACGGCGACGAGCGGTGCCGGGCGCTGGCGGAGGCGTTCGGCTCCGACCTCCTGCTCGCGGAGGCCGCCGGCGACGACGCGGACACCGAGTGGGAGGAGCGCAACTTCGGCGGCAAACTCCGCGTGGCGGCGACCCGGGAGGGCATCCCGAGCATCACGCCGGAGCTCGCGCACAACAAGGAACTGGTCGAGGGCGCCATCGAGGAGGGCGTCACGGGCGTGCTGAACGTCCTGAAGCACCTCGACATGCTCCCGGGCGACCCGACCGTCGACGGCGACCCGACCGTCGCGCGCAACCACCTCGGTCGCGTGAAGGCCGCCGACTCGGGGCTGTTCCTCCCGAACGAGGCGGCGACCATCGGGGCGGACGTCGAGTCCGGCGACGTGCTCGGCACGCTCTACCACCCGACTACCTTCGAGGAACTCCAGACCGTCGAGGCCGACCGGGAGGGTATCGTCTACTCCGTCGCCCGCGAGGCGACCGTCACCGCGGGGGAGACGCTCGTCGGCGTGGCGATGCGAAAGGAGTAGTCTCGCGGGCGCGGCTCGGACCCGCTCGGGCTCGCACCGGCCCGTTCCGGTCTCCGCGTTTCGGGAGCGTGACGCGAACGCGGGACGCGGCACCGAACACTCTTGTCACCTCCTGCTGAATCCGCCGCCATGGCGCCGTGGGTACCGACGATATCGTGGGCCGACCTCGCGGTCGGGGGAGTCCTGCTGGTGGCCTACTGGCTGGTCGCCGCGGTGCTCACGTACGACTCGCACCCCGCATTCGAACGCCTCCGGCGCGCGAGCGACCTCGACCCAACGCTCCTCTCGGTGCTCGTCCTCGTCGGGACGTTCGCCGTCTGGACCGCCGTCGTCGCCGGCCACCTGCCCGGCCCGGGCGGCGCGCTGCTCGCGCTCCCGGGACTGCTCTCGCTGGGCGCCGGTCTCTACACCGTCGGGCGGGTGGCTTCGACCCTCGCGTGGTACCTGCGACTCGACGACCGGGACCTCGTCGACGCCGGCGACGCGACCGAGGGCCACGTCGAGGTGGCCGGGACGGCGGTGCCGATAACCGACACGACGACGACGCCGTTCGAGGGCGCCGAGGCGCTCTGCTACACGGCGACCGCGAGAGAGCGACCGGCCACGTCGGTCCGGTACAACGACGCAGAGCGGACCGAAAACTGGTCGTCGGAGTGGTACGAGCGCCGCTCGTACCCCTTCTGTCTCCGCGACGAGACCGGCCGGGTCGTCGTCGTCCCGGAGGGCGCCGACTTCAAATTCGAGCGACGCGTGCGCCCGGTGAGCGCCGACGCCGAACCCCCCGACCGCATCGTCGGCCTCTCGGTCGTCGACGACTCGTTCACACTCGGGACGCGCGACCGGCGGTACGTCGAGCGGCGACTCGAACCCGGCGACTTCGTGTACGCCCGCGGGAGAGCTCGCGAGCGCGAACTCGGCGACGGCTCGAACGCCCGGACGGAACTCGTCGTCGCCGACGAGGGCGGGACGTTCGTCGTCGGCCACGACTCGGCGCAGGCGATCGCAGACGACATCGGACAGACGGTGCTGCGCCGGGGCGCGTTCGGCCTGCTCGCGGTGCTCGTCGGCTACGCGGTCCTCCTGTTCGCCACCGGCGCGCTCTGAGCCGGTCGACGACGACGTGCTGGGAACGGTGTCGCTCCCGGCGCGTCGACGGACGCTTCCGGCGTCGACGCGCGCGACAGCCCGGTCGCGGGGATTCCCCAGCCGAGTTACAGAAAGCCGGTTCAGATGACCTTTAGGGTGCTGGACGTGGTACCGGTTCACATGAGTTCGGAATCCGCAGGCGGCTTCCGCGAGTTCGGGTCGCTCTCCGAGTTACGGGAGGAGGGGAGGCTGGTGAAGGCCTTCGACGGCAAACCGCTGCTCGCGGTGTACCACGAGGGCGAACCGCACGTGATAGAGAACCGGTGTCCGCACATGGGGTTCCCGCTTTCGGAGGGGACCGTCGACGACGGCATCCTCACCTGCCACTGGCACCACGCCCGGTTCGAGCTGTCCTGCGGCGACACGTTCGACCCGTGGGCCGACGACGTGCCGAGCTTCCCCACCGAGGTCCGAGACGACACCCTCTACGTCGACCCGAACCCCGAACGCGACGAGTCGCCGGCCGAGCACTGGCACCGGCGACTGGAGGACGGCCTCGAACGGAACCTCCGGCTCGTCGTGGCCAAGTCCGCCATCGGGCTGATGGACGCCGGCGTCGACCCCGCGGCGCAGGTCGAGGCGGGCGTCCGCTTCGGCACCAGATACCGGGAGGGCGGGTGGAGCTCCGGCCTGACCATCCTCGCGGCGATGGCGAACGTCCTCCCGGCCCTCGACGCGGACGACCGGAAGCGGGCGCTGTACCACGGGCTGACCCACGTGGCCATGGACTGCGCGAACGAGCCGCCCCGGTTCGACCAGGACGCCTTCGACGCCCGCGACGTCTCCTTCGAGCGCCTGAAGTCGTGGTTCCGGGAGACGGTCGAGGTGCGCGACAGCGACGGGGCAGAGCGGTGTCTGCGCACCGCCGTCGCCAGCGGTTGCACCCCGGCGCAGCTGACCGAGATGCTCGTCGCGGCCGCGACGGACCACCGGTACCTCGACACGGGCCACACGTTCGACTTCGTCAACAAGGCCTGCGAGACGCTCGATCACGTCGGCTGGGAGCACGCGGACGAGGTCCTGCCGAGTCTCGTCTCCGGCCTCACCGACGCCGAGCGGAGCGAGGAGCTCTCCTCGTGGCGCCAGCCCGAAGACCTCGCGGGGACGCTCGAGGACACCTTCGACCGACTCGACGACCTCGTCGCCGCCGGCGAGGGGCGCGACTGGGAGCCGCCGGGGGACTTCACGGAACGCGTCCGCGCCGACGATCCCGACGTCGTCGTCGGCGCGCTCGAAGACGCGATCCGCGACGGCGCGACCGTCGAGGAACTCGCGGCCGAGGTGGCCTACGCCGCGGCGACGCGGGTGGCGCAGTTCTCGACCGCAAACGAGTTCTCCGACTGGAACACCGTCCACCACACGTTCACCTACGCGAACGCGGTCCATCAGGCGAGTCAGCGCACGGACGCGGCGGAGCTCTACCGGGGGGTCTTCGACGCCGCGGTCAACGTCTACCTCGACCGCTTTCTCAACTCGCCGGCCGCCCCGATTCCGGACCGCGGCGACGGCGACGCCGACCCGGGGGCCCTCCTCGACGAGCTCGACGAGACGTTCGACACCGAGGGCGAGGTCGACAGGGCCGGTCGCCTCGCCGCCCACTACCTCGACGCCGGCGGCGACCCCGCGACCCTGAAGCGGCGACTCGGCGCGGCGCTCCTGCGGGAGGACGCCGGGTTCCACACCTACCAGGCCCTCGAAGCCGGCTTCGCGCAGTTCGACGAGCGCACCGACCCGGCGGAGCGCCGGACGCTGATGACCGCGGTGGCGCGCTACATGGCGGCACACTTCCCCACGCGACGCGAGCGAGAGCAGACGTTCACCATCGCGGCGCGACTCCACCGCGGCGAGCAGATTCACGGCGAGACGGCGTCGGACTGACCGGCCCGGGCGACTCGTCGGTGGCGGCGGCGGGAGCGTCGGTGCCGCGGGCGGCGACGCCTCCGACGCCGAACTCCCAACAGGCTATCCGCGTCGAGTACCTACGGACGGGCATGGCAGACGACGTTCCGAAGACGGATGCGGAGTGGCGCGAGCGACTCGACGACGAGGCGTACCACGTCCTGCGCGAACGCGGGACCGAACCGCGGTTCAGCGGCGAGCACGTCGACCGGTTCGACGACGGCACTTACCGGTGTGCCGGCTGTGGGGCCGTCCTGTTCGACTCCGAGACCAAGTTCGACCACGGCTGTGGCTGGCCGAGCTTCTCCGACGTCCCCGAGGGCCGCATCGAAACCCGCCTCGACACCAGCCACGGGATGCGGAGGACGGAGGTGCTGTGTGCGAACTGCGGCGGACACCTCGGACACGTCTTCGACGACGGCCCCGAACCGACCGGGAAGCGGTACTGCATCAACTCCGTCGCGCTCGACTTCGAGGCCGACGACGGCGACGCTGGCGAGTGAGGGCCGGCCACGGGCACGGACTCCCGGCCGGAAGGGGCGCGGATTGTCGGGGGCAGGAGCTATATCCGGGTCGGGGGCGTCCGAGCGCCCATGACCGACAGACCGACGGTACTCGTCCCCCACTCGGTGTCGCCGGAACGGACCGACGAACTCCGCGCCGAACTCGAGGCGCACCTCGACGACCTCCGACTCGCCGCCGCCGACACGCCCGACGAGACCGACGCGCTCCTCCCCGAGGCGGACGCGATAGTCACCTTCAGTCTCTCCGCGGAGGACCTCGAGCGGGCCGGGAACCTCCGGTGGGTACAGGCGCTCTCTGCGGGCGTCGACGCCTACCCGCTCGACGCGCTGGCCGAGGCGGGCGTCGCGCTCACGAACGCCTCCGGCGTCCACGCAGAGCCGATCGCAGAGCAGGTCCTCTGCTACATGCTGATGTTCGCCCGCGCCCTCCCCGCCGCCGCCCGGAACCAGGAGCGGAACGTCTGGGAGCGGACCACCGGCGGCGAACTCCGGGGGAAGACGGTCGGCGTCGTCGGCGTCGGGGCCATCGGCGGCCGCGTCGCGGAGCTGGCCTCGGCGCTCGGCACGGAGGTCCTCGGTACCAAGCGCGACACGAGCGAGACGCCCGACGGCGTCGACGAACTCTACCCGGCAGACGAGTACCACGAGGTCCTGAAGCGGTCTGACTACGTCGTCCTCGCCTGCCCGCTCACCGACGCGACGCGCCGCATGATCGGCACCGACGAGTTCCGCCTCATGTCCGGCGACAGCGTCCTCGTCAACATCGCACGCGGCGCGGTCGTCGACGAGTCGGCGCTCGAACGCGCCCTCCAGAGCCACCGCATCCGCGGGGCGGCCCTCGACGTCTTCGAGGAGGAACCGCTCCCGGCCGACTCGCCGCTGTGGGACCTCTCGAACGTGGTCGTCACGCCCCACACCGCCGGCGCGACGCCCCACTACCTCGAACGCTGCGCCGACCTCGTCGCCGAGAACTACGAGCGGTTCGTCGCCGGCGAGGACCTGGTCAACCGGGTGAACTGAGCGCTCGCGCGCGAGCGGCCGGGTCGACCTCGACACCGCTCGGTGCGACCTCGAAGCCATTCGGTGCAACCTCGAAGCCACTCGGTGCCCTCTCGACACCGCTCGGTGCGACTCCGGCTCGGTTCAGTACCCGAGTTTCGTGAGGATTCGGTCGACCTCCGCCGCGTACCCCTCACCGAAGAACCAGGCGTGTTCGAGGATCGGGTAGAGCGCGTAGACGTCCCGGCGCGTCTCGAAGAAGCCGTCCTCGATGCCCCGGAGGTCGCGGTAGCGCGCGAAGAACGCCTCGCCGAACGTGTCCGTCCAGTCCACGTAGGCGAGGTCGACCTCCGGGTGGCCGTAGTAGCACGCGGGGTCGAGAAACGCCGCGACCCGGTCGCCGTCGACGACGAGGTTCCCCTCCCAGACGTCGCCGTGGACCAGCGCCGGCGCGTCCGGTTCCCGCAGGAACGAGTCGAGGTCGCACGCGAGCGTCGTCACCCGCTCGTAGTCCACCAGCGAGAGGCGACCGGCCTCCCGGGCCGCGGCCGCCGCGCGCACGAGTCGCTGCTGGCCGAAGAACTCGACCCACGAGTCGGTCCACGGGTTGGGCTGTTCGAGCGTCCCGCTCAGGGTGTCGAACGGGAAGCCACACCGGTCGCACTCGACGCCGTGGAGCGACGCGAGGTGGGCGGCGGCGTCGCGCTCGACGGCGGGCGTCACCCCCCCGTCGCCCGCGACGTACTCGAGAACGAGGAGGTCGTCCGAGGCGGCGAGTACCTCCGGGACGGGGAGGTCGCTCTCGGCCGCGAGGTGGCGGAGCATCGACGCCTCGACCGACAGGGGCGTCTCGCCGGTCTTGACGACCACCGTCCGGCCGTCGGCGAGGTCCACTCGCCGCGCCGTCCCGACCTCGCCGCCGTCGAGTTCCACCGACGACTCGACGCCCACGCCGAGAACCGTCTCGACCGCTCCGAGTGCGTCCGACTCTCCTGACACGTACCTGCAAGCGGTGGTCGCGTCCTGAAAGTCTTTCGCGTCGCGTCTCGCCTGCGACGTGTCGCCTCCAGCGCTGCCGGTGAGGGCGGGACACGCCGCGGTTCGTCGGCGGCGACCTGTCGCGGTTCGTCGGCGGCGACCTGTCGCGGTTCGTCGGCG
>JBDGSQ010000085.1:43751-56584 GCA_042217455.1 Haloferacaceae archaeon
CGACCTGTCGCGGTTCGTCGGCGGCGACCTGTCGCGTCCCACCCCGCTGACGGCAGCGACGTCCCGCCTCGCCGAGGATAGATATATGGGCCGTCCGGGCCGACGTTCCACCAGTGCAAGAGGGAACTGCGGAGGGGTGTCACCATGTCTGACGGCGACGTCGGCGCGGCGGTGCTGGTCACGGTCGACTCGCTCCGGGCCGACGCGGCGTTCGACGCCGACGTCGCGGCCGGGAGCGCGGGAGCGGTGTCCTCGCTCGCGTCGCGGGGAACGACGTTCGAGAACGCCTTCGCCCACGGGAACTGGACGCCCTTCTCGTTCCCGAGCCTCCTCGGGTCGCGCCACGTGTTCGAGGACGGCGGCGACATCGGCGTCGGCGCGGGACCGACGCTGGCCGAGACGCTGTCCGCCGCCGGCGTCGCCACCGCCGGCTTCAACGCGGCCAACGGCTTTCTCACCGGCCACTGGGACTACGACCGGGGGTTCGACCGCTTCCGGAGTTTCACCGCCGACACGGACGGCAGCACCTACAGCCGGTACCTCTCGGCTCACCCGACGGTGCAGGCGTGGCTCCAGCTCGCCACCGCCCGGGCCCGCCGCGTCGGCCGGCGGCTCCGCGGGCGCGACCACGACCGGTTGCCGAACACCTCCCGGATGGCGGACGCTGTCGACGGCGCGGTCGAGTTCGTCGAGTCGGCGAGCGGGCCGTTCTTCCTCTGGGTCCATTTCATGGACGCCCACACGCCCTACGTGCCGGACCCCCGGTACGTCCGTGCGGTCACCGACGGCGAGTTCGGGGTCCTCCGCTCGCTCCGGGCGCACGTCCGGGCCGGACTGGGACGCGGCGTCGAGGAGAGCACCCTCGCGGACCTCCGCGCGCTCTACCGGGCCGCGACGGCGCAGGTCGACGACGGTGTGGGACGCGTCCTCGACGCCCTCGAACGACGCGGGCTCAGAGACGAGACGATGGTCGTCCTCGCGGGCGACCACGGCGAGGAGTTCCAGGAGCACGGTCACCTCGCCCACTACCCGAAACTCTACGACGAACTCGTCCACGTCCCTCTCGTCGTCGACCACCCTGACGGGGCGGCGGGCCGAGTCACCGGGGCGGTCGGACTCGACGCCGTGGCGCCGACGGTGTGTGCGGCGATGGGCGCGCCCACCGGCGCGTTCCGGGGCGAGAGCCTCCTCGAGTCCGTTCTCGACCCGTCCGCGCGCGTCGCGGACGGGCCGGTCTTCTCGACTGCGGTCCGCGGCGAGTCCGTGACCCAGCAGCCGATTCCACGCCACCGCGACGACGGGGAACTGCTCGTCAGCGGTCGCACCAGCCGGTACGCGTACGTCTACCACACGGACTCCGGGAGGCGAGAGCTGTACGACAGGCGGCGGGACCCGACCGAGCAGCGGAACGTCTGGGAGTCGCGGGGCGGCGACCCCGGACCAACCCGACTCGCGGCGGCCACAGAGCGGTACGCCACCGAACTGGTCGCCGGTGACGAGAGCGGAGACGGTGCGGCCGGGAGCGACGACCCGCCCGCGGCCGTGAGCGACCGACTCGAAGCGCTCGGGTACCGCTGAGAGACCGGTCAGTGAGGCGGGGTGGGGGGTACGGGGACCGGTCAGCCGTCCTGCGGCGTTATCTGCTCTTCGACGAGTCGCTCGCCGCAGATGACCTGGTCGACGGAGTGGACGCTCCCGCTCAGCGACTCGACCGCCTCGAGGACGGCGTCGTAGTCGACGTCGGACCCCTCGACGGTGAGTTTCACGTTCTGGACCTTCTGGTCCGTCTCGATGAGCGAGACGTTGACGCCCTCGACTCCCTCGCAGGCGGCGACGCCGCGGGCGAACTCCACGGTGGTCGGGTCGTGGGGCTTCAGGACGTCGAGGACGACCCTGCGTATCTGCGTCATCGCGTGAATACACGCCCACGCAGGTGAAAAGGACTGTGTCGTCGCGGGTCGCGCGAGCCCGTCGCTCCCCACTCGCAATTGTTGCCGGGACGGTCTCCCGGCGAGTCGCTCCCCGAGTTCACCCGCTCTCGGCGGCGTGTCGGGCGTCCGCCCGCACGGTCGTCGTGTCGCGGACCGGGACGGTCCCCGTTTTCGCCCCGTTCTGTTCTCGAAAGCAGGACAGAATTTGCGGTTCCCTCGGACGTTAATACGGCACTCGCCTACGGAGCGGCGATGACACGTCCCACGACACGCCGAACGGTCCTCGCCGGCGTCGGTATCGGTCTCTCCGGCGTCTCGCTCGTCGGCACGGCACTCGCCCGGCAGGGTCGGGGCGCTCACGGGAGTCCCGGTGCAGACGAGACAGCCACGAACGACGCGGCCGAGAGCGACGACGGGGCGAGCACGCTCACGGAGGCAGAGCGCGACGGCCTCCGCTACATGCGCGAGGAGGAGAAACTCGCACGAGACGTCTACCTGACGCTCCACGACGAGTGGGGGCTGTCGGTGTTCGCGAACGTCGCCGAGTCCGAACAGCGCCACGTCGACGCGATGCTCGGACTCCTCGACCGCTACGACGTCTCCGACCCGTCGCCGGAGGCGTCCGGAACCTTCGCGAACGACGACCTGCAGGCCCTCTACGACGCTCTGGTCGCCCGCGGCCGAACCTCGGCGGTGGAGGCCCTCCGGGTCGGCGGCCTCATCGAGGAGACGGACATGGTCGACATCGCCGCCCGCATCGAGGAGACGGACGAGGCGACCATCGAGCGGGTCTACGGGAACCTCCTCGACGGGTCCGAGAACCACCTGCGGGCGTTCGTCGCCGTGCTCGAACGGCGCGGCGTCGACTACGAGGCGCAGGTCCTCTCTCGGGACGATGTCGCGGCGATCGTCGACGACGCCTGAGCGCGCCGCCACCGGTCAGCGCTCGCTCCCCGAGGCGACCCTAGGTCGGTCCGTCCGCGTCCTCCGAGTGCTTCGCGCCGCCAGCGTGCGGGCCGCTAGCCGCGTTCGGCGCGTCGTCGGCACCGGACGTGCCGTCCGTGACGGAATTCCCGCCCCCGGTCGCTCGAACCGGTGCCGTCAGCGTCGCTACTTCGCTCACTTCGGCGCGGGAGCGCTCTGCGACGGATTGCACCTCGTCTGCGACGCGGGCGAACGCGTCGGCGCGGCCGTCGCCATCGGTGGCGTCGACGGCGGCGTTGAACGCGAGGAGGTTCGCCTCGTCTGCCGCCTCCTCGACCTCGACCGCGAGCGCGTCGGCCCGCGCGCCGGGGTCCGACCGCGACCCGTCTCCGGCGGGGACAGTCGCCGCACGGAGGGCCGCCCGCACGTCCGCCGGCGGGTCGGCCACCGCGCCCCCGCCGCCGAGCCCCGCCACGGCGTCTTCCATCGCTGTGAGCCGCCGCCGGAGCACCAGCAGCGCCGCAACCTCCGCCACCGCCGCTCTCGCCACCTCCCGCGCCGTGCGGTCGCCGCCGCCTCCCGTCTCGGCCACGACCAGTTCGCCGCGCTCCAGTCCGCGGGCGACGGCGGCGACGACGCCGGTTGTGCGGTCCAGCACGCTCGCCAGGTCACGCACGACCGCTCCGAGGTCCTCCTCGAACGCGTCGTCGCCGGCGGAGCGTGTGACGTCGCCCGCGGTGGCTCCCTCGTACGGGTCGAGCGGGCGGAATCCGGCGGCTCCGTCCGCGGTTCCCTCGTCCGCCTGGACCCGGTCGCGTTCGGGTCGACCGCCGGACCGGTCCCCGGACTGCCCGGCCGTCCGGTCGCGTTCCGCGCCGTCCGTCTCACCCGCGTCGTCACCGACCGTGCCATCTCCGTCGTCGCCGACCGTCTCCCCCGCGTCGCCGCCGACCGGTTCGTCTCCGCCGACCGTCTCCCCCGCGTCGCCGCCGACCGGTTCGTCTCCGTCGTCGCCGTCGTCCTCGTCGTCGCCGACGAGGGGCTGGTCGAACTCGAATCCCTCCTCCGTCGGTCCGTCGGCGACGTCGCCGGCGTCGTCACTCTCTTCCCGGAACCTGCCGCGTTCGACCTGTTCGACGGTGTCCCGGTGCACGACCCGGAGGCCGTGACGGGATTACTTCAACGTATCGCGGCGAATATCACGTGCGATAATTGGGGCGTGTCGCACTCGATTCCGCCCCCCGTTCGCGCCGGCCGTCCGGGCTGACCCCATCATTCAGGCAGAACAATCATGGGCTCTCTGTGCGATGGGTTACCACATGACCCCCACCCCGAACGGAGGCTCGAACGGCGTCCTGAACGAGGCCACGGACACGGTGCACAGACACGAGCCGGGCGCGGCAGAGTTCGAGACCGAGTGTGGCCTCACACAGCACGTCGAGTCGGACCACCTCCGGAGGATTCCGCTCGAACAGGCCGTCTCCAGCGAACGTACGAGCAAGTGCGGTCGGTGCTTCCCCGGCGAGGGCGGCTACTGACCGCACCGACTCGCTCGGCTGCGGCTGCACTCGCTCTCTCTGTTCGGAACCCCTGTTCGGCACGCGTCGCCCCGGCATCGACCCGGAGCGGCCTCGTTCGCGCTCGCGCGAGCCAGTCTCAGAGTTCTGGAATCGGTGTCCACCCTTATCTTCGGGTCACCCGTAGCTCGAACCGGTAGCCGACCGCGCGCCGCGAGACCGCCGCAACCGAACGGCGACGCGGCGAGACACGACTCACTCACACACATGGGATACTGGAAACGAGCGCTCGAAGTCGACCTGAGCACGGGGACGCACAGCACGCGGGAACTCTCTGCGGAGTTCCTCCGACGGTACGTCGGGGGTGCCGGATTCACGACCAAGGTGCTGTACGACGAGGTGCCGCCCGGGACGGACCCGCTCGGCCCCGAAAACGTCCTCGCCGTCGCGCCGGGGACGCTCGTCGGGCCGTCGGTGCCGACCGGGTCGAAGACCACCTTCGGCTTCAAGTCGCCGCTGACGGGCGGGTACGGCAAGTCGCTCGTCGGCGCGAAGCTGGGCGACCAGCTGAAGCGGGCCGGATACGACCTGCTGGTGGTTCGCGGCGCGGCCGAGGAGCCGTCGCTGCTGGTCGTCGAGGACGACGAGGTGACAGTCGAGTCCGCCGAAGACCTCTGGGGGATGGACACCTACGAGGCGGGCGACGCCATCAAAGCGCGCCACGAGGGCGTCCGGACCGCCGTCATCGGCCCCGCGGGCGAGAATCTGTCGGCCATCGCGATGGTCGAGTGCGAGGACCGGCAGGCCGGCCGCGGCGGCCCGGGGGCGGTCATGGGCTCGAAGCACCTCAAGGGAATCGCCGTCCGCGGGAGCAAGGACGTCCCGGTCGCCCGCCCCGAGGAACTGAAAGAGAAGAACCACAAGTGGCGTCTGGAGACCACCGGCCGCGGCGACATCGAGATAACGGGAACGGGCGACGCGAGCGTCGACGTCCAGTACGGCACCGGTGAGGCCCTCGACGTGAAGAACACCGAACTGGGCATCTTCCCGACGCGCAACTGGCAGTCGAGCTACTTCAAGAAGGCGTACGACAGGCTCGATGACCCCGAGAACGAGCGCATCGACATCGACCCCCGGAAGTGGACGGAGACGAACGTCCAGACCAAGCGGCCCTGCCCCTACTGCACCAAACCGTGCAGCCAGTTCTACGAGGCCGAGGACACCGAGTACGGCGACGTCGCCGTCGACGGTCCCGAGTACGAGACCCAGTACGCGCTCGGCGGCAACGTGGAGGTCGACGACATCGACGCGGTGGCGAAGGCAAACGAAATCTGCGACAAACTCGGACTCGACACCATCGACGCCGGCAACGCCGTCGCGTGGGCGATGGAGGCACAGGAGAGAGGCGTCATCGACGTCGACGACGACCTGACGTTCGGCGACGCCCGGGCCATGCTCGACGCGCTCGAACAGATCGCCCACGCCGAGGGCGAACTCGGCGAGCTGCTGAGAGACGGCCACCTCGCGGCCGCGCGGAAGGCGGGCGGCGGCGAGGAGTTCGCGGTGCAGGTCAAGGGCATGTCGCCCGCGGGGTTCGAGGCCCGCGGCATCAAGGGGATGGCGCTCGCGTTCGGCGTCTCCCCGCGCGGCGCGGACCACCTGACCTCCTGTTTCTACGCGCTGGAGATGGGCGGGAGCTTCTGGGACTTCGAGGACTACGACCGCCGGAGGATGGAGGGCAAGGCCCTCGCCATGAAGGCCATGGAGGACCTGATGACGGTCTACGACGTGACCGGCGTCTGCAAGTTCACCCGCGGGCTGACGCTCGCGGAGGGCGTCCTCGAACTGACGAACGCGATGACGGGCTTCGAGATGGACGTCTCCGACCTGCTCACCGTCGGCGAGCGGGTCTACAACCTCTCGAAGGCGTTCAACGTCCGCGAGGGTTTCGGACGTGAGGACGACATGATTCCCCCGCGGTTCACCGACGAGACGATTCCGGACGGACCGAGCGAGGGCGCGTTCGTCGACATCGACGAGTACGAGCGCGAACTCGACCGCTACTACCTCGCCCGCGGGTGGGACACCGAAGGCGTCCCCCTGCGCGAGACGCTCCGCGAACTCGACCTGCCCGAGGCGGCAGACGACGTCGGCACGGCGAACGAGACGCCCGCGGCCGCGGACTGATTTCCGGGGCGACCCCGCCTCGACCGTCCCCCCTGACCTCCCCCGGTCCGACCAGTCGCGCGCCAACCGGCGGCTTTTTTCTCGGTGGCGCGGTACCTCTGCCGATATGCGACGCCCTCCAGTCGTGCTGGTCCTCGCGCTCGTCCTCCTCAGCGGCTGTTCCGGCCTCGGACTCGGACTCGGGTCCGAGCAGGCCCCCCCGAGCGACCAGCGCGCCCTCGACGCGGTGAACCAGTCACGGACCGCCCTCTCGGACCTGCGCTCGTACCGCTTTACCACCCGAATGACCGTCTCCGCGTCCTCGGACGACGAGTCCCGGACCGTCACCGTCGTCGGCGACGGCGCGGTGAACCTGACCACAGAGCGGATGCGCTCGACCGTCCGGGTGCAGAACGGCGCGTCGGGGTGGCAGGGCGACGACGAGCGGTCCTCCTACGTCGTCGACAGGACCGCCTACGCCGCCTGCGGCGGGCCGACCGGCGGGTGGGAGACGCGGAACGTCAGCGACGACGCCCCGTGGGCCGCGGCCACGCCCATCGGCCGCCAGCTCCAGTTACTCCAGGCGACGAACGTCTACTGGCGCGGCACGGAGACCGTGAACGGGACGGAAGCCGGCGTCGTCGTCGCCCACCCCACGAAGGAGGAACTCGCCGCGGCGTCGTCGTCGACGCGCGAGACGGTGAACTGGGACCGGGTGACAGTGACGAACGCGACAGTGACGCTCTACGTCGACACCGAGACCGGGCGGCCCGTCAAGTCCGTGCAGCGCGTCGAGATCAAACAGCGCGGCGCGACGGGGACAGCGACGTTCGAACTCACCTACTGGGGGTTCGACCGCCCGGTGGACGTCAGCGTTCCGGGCGAGGTCTACGACCACGTCTGGAACCTGGGGTGCCCGGGCTGAAGGCGCGACCGCGCCCCACCTCTGCTCACGTCGCTTCCGCCCCGCGCTCGTCGCCCCTCTGCTCACGTCGCTTCCGCCCCGCGCCCGTCGCTCCTCTGCTCACGTCGCCTCCGACTCGCGCCCGTCGCCCCTCTGCTCACGTCGCCTCCGACTCGCGCCCGTCGCTCCGTGGGGAGTCGCCGCTCTCGCCGTCGGCCGAACCACCGCTCTCGCGGTCAGACGAACCGCCGCGCTCGCCGTCGACTCGCTCACACCGGAGCGACGCGGCACAGCAGTTCGACCGGTACCGGTCCGACTCCCGGACGAGTTTGCAGTCGCGGTAGCGACGGGCGACCACGTCCCCGCAGGCCGCACACCACAGCCGGTACTTCGGCGTGGCGAACCGCCGGCAGGCGAGCGGCGCGTCCACCTCCGAGGCCCGCCGCCTGAACCGGGGGCCGTGGTCGGTCGCGCCGTCCCGCTGGAACTGCTCGACGTGGACGAGTTCGTGCCGGAGCGTCTCGGTCCACTCGCGCCGGGTGTACGACTCGAAGGCCGCGCGGGTGAGCGACACCGTACACCGCGGGACGTCCGGCCCGAGAGCGGTCGACTCCCAGTCGACGGCGGTGCCGACTTCGGCGTCGTCGACCCGCGGTCGCTTCACGGCGGCGGCCCGGCGCTTCGCCCGCGTCGACACCTCCCAGTCGACGCGCGAGAGGTCGACCGCGAGGCCGTACTCGTCGACGGCCCGCTCGGCGTACGCCGCAGACCAGCGGCGCAGTCCCTCGTCGTCGGCGACGTCTCCGTAGTCCAGTTCGCAGTCCAGTCGCGAATCCTCGTGAGCCACGCGGTCCGAGTTGTCGCCGGCCCGGTACACAAACCTTCGGACGGCGGGAACACTTATCGCGGGCGCGGTCCACCGTCCGGCCATGACCGACGCGGTCCCACCCGAGGCGGCGGACCTCCTCCAGAGCGAACCGCTCATGGCACATCTCGCGACGTGTCGCGACGGCCGTCCTCACGTCGCGCCGCTGTGGTACCACTACGACGACGAGCGCGAGGCGGTCGAGGTGACGACCGCTGGGCGGAAACTCGCGAACCTGCGCGAGAACCCCCGGGCCGCCGTCTCGGTGCAGAAGGACGTCGACGGCCGGGCGCAGTGGATGGTCACGCTCCTCGGCACGGCCACGGTGGTCGAAGACGAAGCGGAGACGCGCCGGGCGGCCGCGCGCATCAACGGGAAGTACGGGGCAGACGCCTCCGACTACCCTGAGAACGCCCTCGTGCGCATCGACGTCGGGTCGGCGACGTACCAGACCTACCCGGAGTGAATCGGGTCGGTCACGCCCGGGGTGACCGGCGGGTTCGCCTCGCCCGGAGTGAATCGGGTCGGACCGCTCCCCGGTCGAGTTCGCGTCCGCGCCACCCGTCAGCGGGGGTCGTGTGTCAGCACCAGCAGTCGCTCGTCGGTCCGGGCGACGCAGATCGGGCCGTTCGGTGCGCTCCCGAAGGTCACCTCCGGATCCGTCGAGACGAACAGCTTTCGGAAGGGGTCGCCGCAGGCCGGACAGCGGTAGCCGGCGCGGTTCCGCAGGGCCATCGACCCGCGGTCCTGCCTGAGTACCTTCAGCCCCTCGCGGTACTCGTGGACGTCGAATCCGCCGGTGAGGTCGAGCGCTTCCATGCGAACGGGCCGACGCGGGCGACTGCCAAGTACCTGCGGGAATCGCTCCGCACCCACCGCTCCGGAGGGACTCCCCCCGCCGGCGACAGCGACGGCGATGGCGAGCGCGGGTGGGTCCGCCGCGGCCGGCAGGGGCCAACGTTATACGGACCGGTTGCCAGATTGCGAGACAATGACAGACCGAGACCCACGGGCGACGCCGGACGCGACAGACGACGACGCGCTCAGGCTGTCGCTGTACGAACTCCTGCACGGTCGACTGGAGAACGAGCGGCGGTGGCAGTTCTGGCGGCTCGCTGCGGGGCACTTCGTCGTCGGGGTCATCCTCGCGTACGCGTTTCTCACCGGCCGCCTCCGGTTCGTCGCCCTGACGCCGATTCTCTACGGCATCGTCGTGATGGACGGCCTCAAGACGAGCGTCCGGATGCTCTACCTCCAGCAGCGACTCGCGGAACTCGAGGCCAAACTCGCCGCGCGGGAGCCGCTCTTCGAGTGGGTCTGCGAGTACGGCCACTTCGGCGAGGGTCAGCGCATCGAGGTGTGGGACGTGGACGTAAACAGCGTCCCCGAGACGGCGCAGTACGTCCTCATCGTCTCTATCTACGTCGCGCTCGTCGCCGCCGCCCTGCTGACGTGGACGCCGCTCGGGGCCTCCGGGTCCGCCTTCGGCGTGGGCGCGTCGCGGAACCTCCTCCTCGTCGGCTACGCCACGTTCACAGCCCTGTTCGGCGTCATCGTCGCCGTCGGCTACCTCCACTACGACCGGGTTCGCGAGCGTATCGCCGAAATTCGCGGGACGACCGCGACGCCGACCCCGACGGAGTGAGCGACCCACCGCTCCCTCGCCGCTGGTCGACCCGCCATCGACCGGACGTGGGGGCGGCGCAGTATCCACATACTGATAAGGCGCTCGACGGGTCAGTACGGACCGATGAGCTCTCAGGACGGCGACGACCGAACCGACCACACGGAAGAACTCGCCGAGGAGCGGACCCGCCTCGCCAGGGAACGCACGATCCTCGCCCACATCCGGACCGGGTTCGCCTCCTTTCTCTTCGGCGTGTCGCTCATCGGCCTGTTCGCCACCGTCGAGGCGGAGGCCGTCGGGGCACTGTTCATCCTCGTCGGTGCCGTCTTCCTCGTCACCGGGGGTCGGTCGTACGTGATGAGCAACCGCCGGACGCGACACCTCCTCCGGGAGGTGGAGAACTCGATAAAGCGGAACGGTCACTAGGGAGTCGGTCACAGCGGACACGGTCCCCCGTCGTCGAGTCACTCGTCCCGTTCTCGCCGTCTACTCCGTCCTCACGCGCTCAGCCGGCCGATTCGCGCCGTCATCCCGGGGCGTGACACGTGGTGCCACCACCACCACACACTTTTACTGTGGTCAGTTCCTAGAGACGGTGTGAGTGAAGAGACAGGGCGTCGGAACCTCCGAATGCCCAACGACGACGAGCTATTCGGCGTAGTGACCCAGCACAACGGCGGGAACCACGTACAGGTACAGTGCGAAGACGGCGAGACCCGAATGGGTCGCATCCCCGGTCGCATGAAGTACCGCATCTGGATCAACGAGGGCGACGTCGTCCTCGTCGAACCGTGGGACTGGCAGGACGAGAAGGCGAACATCGAGTGGCGCTACGACAGTCAGGACGCTGACCAGCTGCGCCGCGAGGGTCACATCGACTAGCTGCGCTGATTGCTCCGTCTCTCCCGGCGCGTAGCGACGGGTTTCTGCGGGCGACAGCCGGACTACGATTTCTGCGGGCGACAGTCGAGCGACGAGAGCCACGTCGCTGTCGACCGAGCGGCGTCGACCCGCAAGTGCCGCCGCTCTCTGCGTGTAGTCTGCGAAAGAAACGAAGTGCGCTGTGTCGCCTCTCGGCGACGGTGTATTCTCGTTTATGCGCGGACGACGTTCGTCGCGCGCGGACCCTTGGGGGCCTGTTCGATGTCGAACTCTATCTCTGTCCCTTCCGTCAGGTCCTCACCGCCGACGTCCTCCATGTGGAAGAACACGTCCTCCTCGGAGTCCTCAGTGTCGATGAAACCGTAGCCGCCCGTGTCGTTGAAGAAATCAACCGTTCCGTTTGCCATTGCAAGCACACAGAAGCCGACCCCACGGATAAGGGTTCCGTATCTGTCCTCCTATCTCGAAATTTCGAGTACGAATGTACTGTTCAGCGCGGATTTCGTAGACACGCGATTACACACATGCGGTTCTGAGTCGATACGGTTCCAGTTCGTCACATCGTGGGGATACTCCCGGAGTATCCACACTTTTCTCCCGTTCCCGCTGTGGGTCCTCCGACTGCAGTCGGGGAGTCCACCGCGCAGCTGGAACCACCGTCCCCCGGCTGCCGGCGACCCGGACCGACCCTCGAAAGCCACACATTCAACTCCGTGGTCGGATAACGGTCCCCCATGTCGGACGGCGCAGTGGGGCTTCCCGAGGCAGTGTCGATGGCCGTCGGTGGCATGGTCGGCGGGGGAATCTTCGCGGTCCTCGGCGTCGTCGCCGGCGCCGCGAGCACGCTCGCGTGGTTCGCGTTCGTCGTCGCCGGCGTCATCGCCGCCTGTGCTGGCTACTCGTTCAACAGACTCAACGCCCTCACGGAGGAGCCGAGCGGTCCAATCACGTTCGTCGAGCGGTTCACCGGCCGGACGAAACTCGCCGGCATGACCGGCTGGACGTTCATCTTCGGCTACATCGGGACGATGGCGATGTACGCGTTCGCCTTCGGCGGCTACTTCACCGAACTCGTCTCCACGCACAGCGTGGCCGGCCTCCCCCTCCGCCCGGTGGTGTCGGTGGTGGTCGTCGCCGTCTTCGTCGGGCTGAACGTCGCCGGCGCGCACGCGTCCGGTCGGACCGAGGACGTCCTCGTGGCTCTCAAGGTCGCCATCCTGCTGCTGTTCGGCCTCGGCGGCCTGTACTACGGCTTCACCCACGGGCGCATCGAGTCCGGCCTCGCGGAGTTCGGCGTCGGCCCGCTCGTCGCCGCCGCCATCTCGTTCGTCGCCTTCGAGGGCTGGGAGCTCCTGATGTTCGACCAGGACAGCATCGCGGACCCCGAGCGAACGGTCCGCAGGGCCATCTACATCTCCATCGCCACGGCCACCTCGCTCTACGTCGTCGTCGCCGTCGTGACGACCAACCTCGTCTCGGCGCAGGCCATCAAACAGCACGCAGAGACCGCACTCGCCATCGCGGCACAGCCGTTTCTCGGACAGGTCGGGTTCGTGCTCATCTCGCTCGCCGCGCTGTTCTCGACCGGGAGCGCCATCAACGCGACGCTCTTTAGCGCCTCCCGGCTCTCGACGCATCTCGCCACCGAGGACTTCCTCCCGAACGCCATCAAGCGCGGCGGCGACGAACCCGTCCGCGCGCTTCTCGTCCTTGGAGCACTCACCGCGGCGTTCACCTTCTTCGGGAGCCTCGACGGCATCACCTCCTTTGCCTCGCTCGCGTTCATCTCCATCTTCGGACTGGTGAGCGCCCTCGCGTTCCGAGAGCGGAGCGACTCGGCCGTCACCGCCGCCGTCCCCGCAGTCGGCGCGCTCGGAGCGGCCGCCACCGTCGTCGCGCTCCTGTGGCACCTCTACTCGGCGGAGCGCCACGTCTTCGTCGTCGTCGTCGCCATCGCCGTCGCCGTCGTCGGCGTCGAGTTGCTCTACTTCGACCGCGAACCGATCGTCGACGAACT
>JBDGSQ010000002.1:0-6926 GCA_042217455.1 Haloferacaceae archaeon
GCTTCCGACTCCCCGCGTTTCTCCGCAGAGACTGAACGTTTCTATCCAAGATTTTTATTGCAGAATGCACCTACTCTCTGTATGATGTATAGCGTCGGTGACTCGCTCCCCGTCGACGACGTGTCTGGTGGCTCGAATCTCCTCGTCTCGGGTCCCCCCATGACCGGCAAGTACGAACTCATGCTCCAGACGCTTCTCGGTGCGTGCAAGAATCTCGTCGTGGTCTCGACGAAAAACAGCGCTGACCGCGTGCGCGAGGACGCGGAATCGGCGGCGACAGACGGACAGGAGATAGGAATCGTCGACTGCGTCTCCCACCAGCGGAACCTCCGCGGCGCGACTGAAGACGACGCGACGAAGTACGTCTCCTCTCCGGAGAATCTGACCCAGATCGGCGTCAAGTTCACCGTCCTCTTCGACCGGTACTTCGAGGGGCACCCGGACCAGACCACCGGCGTCGGCCTCCACTCGCTCTCGCACCTCCTGATGTACTCGGACGTGAAGCAGGTCTACCAGTTCGTGCAGGTGTTGACGGGGAAGATACAGAGCGCCGACTGGCTCGGCGTCACCGTCGTCGACTCCTCGATTCACGACGAACAGACCCTCCACATGTTCCAGAATCTCTTCGACGGCGTCGTGGAGACGACCCGCCGGGACGACGGGAACCGCTATCTCCGCGTCACGGGGCTGACGCCACAGGCGACAGACTGGTTTCGGTTCTAAGTAGTTACTCAGCAATCACGTATGTCGGTCTCGTATCACAATAGTTTTGACGGTAATCGACGAGTCCCCGGACGAAGGTTTCATGTCCGGGCGCTTTCGTGACAGGTATCTGTCTCTCGTTCCTCCGTCAGTTCTGTTCGTCGGGACGGGTTCTGGTGCCCCGGAATTCGCCGCCGCGCTCGAACGCACGTGGCGCGTCGACAGCACCGACTCCGCCGCCGACGAGTCCGAGTCCGGCCACAGCACCGAGCGCGACGCTCCGAGTAGCGGGCGCGACCCGACCGGCGGCGCGAGCGGTATCCGCTGTGACGGAGGAGAGAAACGGAACGGCGGGGGCGGGGGAGACGACAGCGGTGGGAGCGCCGATGAGGGAACCGACGGACGAGAACGCGGCGACGCCACCGAGTCGTCCGGTGCGGACGCGGTGGTCGCGAGGGTCGCCGAGACCGCGAACGACCTCCTGCGAGCGACGTCCCGAGACGAGGTGAGCGACGCGCTCGTGACCGTCGCACGCGAGGCGTTCGACGTCTCGTACGCGGTGGTCGCTCTCTTCGAGGAGGACCGGGGTGCGCTCGTGCCGACGGCGTGGTCGTCGACGCTCGACCACCTCGGTGCGACGCCGACACCGCTGTCGCCGGGGTCCGACCCCGCGTGGAACGCGTTCGTCGCCAACGAGACGACCGCGTTCGACGGCGGGGCGGCCGGAGTGTTCGACGGCGTCCCGGACGTCGCGGCCGAACTCGCGGTTCCGCTCGGCGACTACGGGGTCGTGGTGCTCGGCGACACAGACGGCGAGGCGTTCGACGGGACGGCCCGCGAGTTCGTCGAGATTCTCGCCGCGGGCGGAGAGGCGGCGCTCGACCGCCTCGAGAGCGGAGCGCGCCTCCGCCGCGTCGAAGACGAACTCGCAGAGCGGACCGAGACCATCGACAGGCTGACGGGGACGCTCGACCAGTTCAGCGACGTCTTCGCCGGTCTGTTGCGTGCCAACACCCGAGAGAAGATCCGGCAGACGGTCTGTGAGACGCTCGCCGACGTCGACCACGTCGAGTTCGTCTCCGTGAGCGCACCGGAACACGTAGACGAGCAGCTCACAGTCGAGACGGTCGCCGGCGACGACCGCGGATACTTCGAGCGCGTCTCGCTGGCCCTCGATGACGGCGACGCCGCAGAGCCGTCGGTCCGGGCCGCGCACTCCTCCGAGGTGGTGGCCGTCGAGAACGTCGCGACGGACCTGCGCGAGGCGGCGTGGCGCAAGGAGGCGCTCTCCCGATCGGTCCAGTCGGTGATCGGCGTGCCGCTGGTCTACGGGGGAATCTCGTACGGGGTGTTGACCGTCTACAGTTCGCTCTCTGCGGGCCTCGACGAGGTCTTCCGCTCGCTGCTCGTCGAGTTCGGCCACCTCGTCGCCTACGCCGTCAACGCCGTCGAGCGAACCGAGGCGCTGTTCACTGACCGCGTGGTCGAACTCGAGTTCCAGACCACCGAGTCGACCTGCTTTTTCGTCCGGTTCGTACAGCGGGCGGACGTCTCGCTCCGGTTCGAGGGCATCGTCCCCGAGTCGGGACCGAACTACCTCGTTTTCGTCTGCGTTGCGCAGTCGGCCGTCGACGACGTCCTCGAGGTCGCCAGGGAGACGACCCCTGTGGTCGGCGACGGGTCGGTCGTCGACGAGTCCGAGGACGAGGCGCTGGTCCGGCTGCGTCTCGCGGAGGACATCCTCCCGGTGACGCTCGCGGAGTTCGGACTCCACGTCGACCACATCGAGGCCGACCCGAGCGAGACGCGCCTCTCGGTCGAGGTCGCCCCGACGATGTCGGTCCAGCGGGCGGTCGATGCCGTCACGACGCTCTACCCGGACGCCGAACTCGTCAGCAAGCGCCGGGGGCGACCGCAGGGCAGAACGACGGACTTCGCAGACTGGGTCGTCGAGTCGCTCACGGACCGCCAGTTCGAGGCCGCGCGGCTCGCATTCGAGCGGGGCTTCTTCGACTCACCCCGGTCCGTGACGGGGACGGAGGTGGCGGAGGCCATGGACATATCGAGCTCCGCGTTCCACCGTCACCTCCGGGCCGCGGAATACAGTCTGTTCGACGTCGTCTTCGACCGCCAGGAACCCGGGGACGCCCCCGAGTGACACGCGGACCTCGCCGGACTGTGCGCCGGCCCCGTTCGGTCCCGCCCACGGCCTACCTTTCACGTTAGCTATCGTTGTCTCCCTGCCCGACGGCGCGTCTCCCGGCGTCTGTGCGCGGCGAGTCGTGGGCGACGCCCCCGCGGGTACGTATCAGTATACCAGACAACGTATACTATCCGAATATACCCCCCGGGAGGCCACTGCCGTGGCGTCTCTCCGATGTCGTATAACCGAAATTACAGTATAACGTTTCTCTCGAACTACAGGTGGATATATGAACCGTGGTCGCGGGTCAGGTGTGAATATGTGAACCCTCACCTTTGTATCTATCAGGTGCCGGATACCATCTGCATGGTGTGTACGAGACGGTTCCGGACGGACGTGCCCCGCATTCCCCCGGTAGTCAACGGCAGACGCGATTCCCGCGCGAGGAGCGCGGACGCGCCATCCGCTGTGAACTCCGGCACGCGCCGTCCGGCAGTCTCCCGGTCGAGTGGGCGGTGGGGCCTGCGGCTGCTGTCACACCAGTCGTGTGTCGCATCCCGCTCGCGGGGACCGGCTGTCACGCGTCGTCGACCGCACTCACGCGCTCGCCACGACGGGGTTCGAGTATGAACGGCGATACCGGGGGCGACGGTGAGAACCGCTCGCACGGTCAGGGCGATGCGGACGGGTCGACGGCCCCCCCGACCGTGCTGGTCGTCGACGACGACGTGCATCTCATCGGACTGTTCGAGTCCTGGCTCGACGGCGACTACGAGGTCCTGACGGCGACCGGAGGCGACGAAGCGCTCGACGAACTCGACGAGGACGTCGACGTCGTCCTCCTCGACCGGCGGATGCCGGACCGCTCCGGGGACGACGTGCTCGAACGGATACGCGAGCGTTCCGTCGGGTGTCGGGTCGTCATGGTCACCGGAGTGACCCCCGACGTGGACATCGTCGACATGGAGTTCGACGACTACCTCGTCAAGCCGGTCGCCCGCGCCGAGGTCGAAGAGACGATCAGAACCGCACTGAAGCGGTCGACCTACGGAGACCGGGCACAGGAGTCGTACGCTCTCGCCGCGAAGAAGGCGGCGCTCGAAACGAGCATGATGGCGTCCGAACTCGAGTCGAGCCAGGAGTACCAGGCGCTCGTGGACCGACTCGACGAAGTCACAGACGAGTTGCAGCGGACTCACGAGGACCTCGTTCGCGAGGGCACCCGAGCGGTCATTTTCAAAGACGTCCTGCAGACCTCGGAGCGTTCGTCCTGACGGGACGGGTGTCGGGGCAGTAGCAGCCACCCGTAGTCACACGCGACCGACGGTGGCAGTCCGAACGGACGAGGGGCCGTCCGAGAGCGCGTCAGCCCTCGAACTGTCGGAAGAGCTCCTCGTACTCCGTTTCCGAGAGCGACCCGAGGACACCGTCGAGTTCCTCGAACGTCCGCGCGAATCGCTCGTCGAGTCGGGCGTACTCCGCCGAGGATTCGAGCTCGGTTCTGGTGTGACGCTCCTCGAGCACCGCCTTCTTCGACGCCAGCGAGAAGAGTTCCTGCACCCGCTCCTCGTAGGCGGTCCGGTCCAGCAACGCGTCGACGACGTCGCGGAGACGCTCCCGCGAGATGGGCTTGACGAGGTAGTCGTCGAACCCCATGTCGACGACGTCGAACGACGGTTCGACGGCGGTGACCATCGCGACCCCGCACGTGCAGTCCATGTCGTCGAGTCGCTCCAGCACCTCGTTGCCGGAGAGCCCCGGCATCCGCCGGTCGAGGAGGACGACGTCCACGTCGCTGTCGAGGGCGTCGAGGGCGTCGAGCGCCTCCCGTCCGCTGGTGGCAGTCTCGACGGCGTAGTCGGCTTCCAGCCACGCGGCGAGCAGGTCGGTGTAGGCGGCCTCGTCGTCGACGACGAGCACCCTGTCGGTCCGGTCGGTGTCAGTCATCAGCGTTCCTCTCCGGGGGGCTCCCCGTCTTTCAGTCGTGATACTGCAACGGGTCGTGGCCGGGAAAAAGGTGTCCCTCCGTGCGCCGTGGGCCGTCGTCGCCCGCGGCGCACTCGGCGGTGCGAAGGCGACTGTCCCCTCGCAGTCCCGTGACGAGCGCTCTCGACTGCGGGCGGCTATAACTACTTGTCAGCCGACGGCGTAGATCTCCGCATGAGTGAACGAATCCTCGTTCCGATGGACGGGTCGCCCCTGTCGCGGCGGGCGTTCTCGTTCGCGCTCGAGAAGCACCCGGACGGGTCGTTTCTCGTCCTGTACGTCCTCGACCCTATCGACGCCGTCTACTGGGCCGAGGGGGCGGGTCCGAACATCGCAAACGAGTGGTACGACCGGGCCAGAGAGCGCGCGGAGTCGCTGTTCGAGGACGTCCGCGCCGAGGCCGAGGACTGCGGCGTCACGCTCACCTGCGAGACAGCGGTCGGGAGGCCCGCCCGGACGATACTCCGGTACGTCGAGGAGCGAGACGTCGACCACGTCGTCGTGGGGAGTCACGGACGCTCTGGCGTCTCGCGGGTCGTTCTCGGGAGCGTCACGGAGGACATCATGCGCCACGCAGGGGTTCCGGTCACGGTCGTCCGGTGAGGCGACGGGTCGGCCCCACACTCAGTCGTTCTGCTTGGCCAGCTGGTCTTCGAGGAACGCCTCGAACTCGTCGTCGCCGCGTTCGTATCGCTCGCGGTGTTTCAGGGCGAGCAGCCCCCTCTCGGTGATGGCGTAGAGACCGCTGTTCGGTGCCGGGCCGACTCGCTCCAGGAGGTCGTAGTCTGCGAGAACGGGCAGTCGGGTGTTGATGTAGGACCGGTTCTTGTCCAGTTCGTACGCGAGATTCGCCGCAGTGTTTCGTTTCCCGTCAGAGAGTGCCGACAGAATCTCCATGTCCGTCGGCAGTGCGAGTCTCATCGTGAGTACCGCAAGGGACAATAGGGATATAATCCTTTTAATACCGACGGTAGATTCGAACGGAAACGCGACGCCGTCTGCCGACTTCTCGTCGCGTCAGCCCGCCGGTCGAACTTCGCTGACAAAACGGTCAGTTCCGGAGAGTATTATCCTTCGAGAGCGCCGATATGCTCTACGGCGTCCCGGGCCAGGAGGAGGTCTTCGAGGATCTGCTCGTGCTCCTGAATCGTCTGTTCGAGGTGTCGTTCGAGTTCGCCTGTGTCCGTCGTGTCGGTATGCATCAACATCAGATAGGTTTCCAGTGCCCGAATCGACGACGCCTGCGCGTCGAGCAGAGCGCTCGACAGCGTCCACCCCAGTTCGTCGCCGTCTTCGAGTTCACTCAGTTGTGAATGAGTCACTGTGGCGTATCTGTCACGACCCCCGCGTATAAAAATGATACTGTCAGCAAGATTTGATGGGAGATTGAATTATCGCGTTGTGTCCCAGTTCGTTTCGACATTCCCTCACTGTCGTGTGCGAAAACGGGATATTCCGCAGTCGATTCGCCGGCGTCGCCGTCCCGCCGGCAGTCACACCAGCGCGCCGGTGGCCCACGAGACGGTCGCCGTCAGGACCAGCCACCCGGCGAAGTTCCACCACGGGACGCCGCGGTACCGCGGGCGAGAGAGCCTCGATTCGGGGTAGGACCACAGCCCGTCGGCGACGCCGCGCGGGTCGGCGGCGACGTCGGCGGCGGTGGCGAGTCCCGCCGCGGCGAGGGGCGCGAGGGCAGGCGAGACGGCGAGCAGGGCGACCCGGTAACTGACGTAGAACGCGCCGACCCACCCGAGGAGCGCCCAGACCGGCACGCCCGCCAGCTGCGGGCGCGTGTGGTGGACCAGCAGTCCGAGCGAGAGCACGAGGCGTTCGGCGACGAACGCGGCCGCGACGGCGACGGCGGCGAATCCGACGGCCGCCGCGGGTCCCCACGTGAGGCCCGCGTGCGCGAGCGAGAGGGCCGCGGCCGCCGTCGCACCGACGGCGAACTGCTTCGCCGGAGTCACGGCTGCGAGACCACCTCGTTCCGAGGCGGGTCGGTCCCGGACGGCGACAGGTCCGGGCGACCGGAGTGTCGCCTCACGCCCAGTGCATCTCCTCGTTTCACGCCCAGTGCATCTCCTCGTTTCACGCC
>JBDGSQ010000002.1:7026-10205 GCA_042217455.1 Haloferacaceae archaeon
CACGCCCAGTGCATCTCCTCGTTTCACGCCCAGTGCATCTCCTCGTTTCACGCCCAGTGCATCTCCTCGTTTCACGCCCGGCGCTCCTCTTCGACGAACGCGACGGCGCGCTCCAGTTCCGCGACGGCCGTCAGCTGGTTGGCGCTGATGGAGGTCTTCAGCGCCTTCGCGGCCCGCCCCGTGAGAACCGTCGGCCCGACCTGCGCGACGGCCCCCTCGCCGACGGAGACGACCCACCCCGGGACGTCGAAGCGGTAGTGATCGAGCCGCGGGTCGAACGCGCCCGGGTCGGTCCCGCGACGCGCGAGGGCGGCGACGTTGTCGGCGGCGACTGCGGCCTCCCGGACCGCCGACGCGGCGCTCGCGGGCACGGCCCGTCCGTCCGTGTCGACCACCCGCGCGGCGTCGCCGACGACGAACGTGGACTCGGTGTGTCTGAGCGTGTCGCGCACCCGCGGTCGCTCGCCCGCCATCGCCTCGCTGCCGGCGATGCCGCCCGTCCAGACCAGCAGGTCGTACGCGAGCGCGTCACGCTCGAACTCGACCGCCTCGTCCGTCGCGCGTGTGACCTCCACGCCCGTCCTGACCTCGACGCCGCGGGCAACCAGTTCCGACTGGACGGCCTCGCGGAAGTGCGCCGGGAACGACGGCGCGACGCTCTCCAGTCGCTCGACGAGCACGACCTCGACGTCGGTCTCCGCGTCGCGCTCGCGGGCCAGCGCCGTCAGTTCGCCCGCCACCTGCACTCCCGAGAGGCCGGCACCGCCGACGACGGCGCGCCCGCCGGTCGCACACAGGTCGAGGAACGACTCGCGGATGGCCCGCGCGTCCGCCACGTCCTTGAGCGGCGTCGAGTGCTCTCTGACACCCGGGAGGCCGTGGTAGGCCGTGGTCGCCCCGAGGCAGACCACGCCGTAGTCGTAGCCGAGCGACTCGTCCCCGTCGAGTTCGGCGACGCCGGCCTCCGGGTCGACGTCCGTCACGCGGGCGGTTCGGACCTCGGCCCGGTCGAGAACGTCCCGCAGTGGGACCTCGATGGCTTCCGCGACGGAGGGCCGGCGGACGACGCGGTGTATCTCGTGCTGGAGCAGGTGCGTTCCCGTGTCGTCGACGACGACGACGGTGGCGTCTTCGGGGAGCGAGCGCTCCAGTCGGCGTGCGACGCGGAGCCCGGCGTACCCCGCACCGAGTACGGCGACGCGCATGGGGGGTCTGAGGGCCCGCGAGACAAAGAGGGTTCGCCAGCCGACCCGGTGCGGACGGGCGACGGGCGCGGGCTAGAAGAGCGCCTCGGACCCGGGGAGGACCTCGGCGGGGCCGCCCACGCGCCAGACGTCCGTCTCGACGCCGCAGTCGGCGACGGCGGCCTCGACCTCGTCGACGTACTCCGACGTCGTGTTCACGTACACGCTCGCGCCCGTGTCGGTCGAGAAGTAGACGGGGACGTTCTCCGCGGCCCGCAGTTCGCGCACCGCGTTGAAGATGGCGAGGGTCCGCGGCTGCCAGTAGACCCACCCGGCCGGGCCGGTCATCGTCGTCGCCGCGAGCGAGAGCGAGTCGTGTTCCGCGAGCTCGAAGGCGCGGTCGAAGTCGGCGTCCCGGAGAGCGTCGCGCATCTCCACGATCTGGCCCTGCACGTGGGCGAGTCGCGCCTGGAACATGTGGCTGGCCTCGGCCTCGGCGTGGGCCGCCTCGGTCTCCTTGTACTCGGGGACGAGTCCGGTGACGACGCGGAGGTCGTCTTCGAGGTCCGACTCGATGCGGTACGAGCGGCAGTCGTCGTCGTTCATCCCGGCGTCCAGTTGCGAGAACGCACCCGTGACCGCCCGGGCCGCAGAGGACGAACCGCGCCGCGCGATGGTCGATATCTCGGGGCGCGACAGGTCGAGCCCGGCGGCCGCGACCGCCGCCGTCGCCGCCGCGGCGAACCCCGACGACGACGACCCGAACCCGACGTTCGAGGGGAAGTCGTTCTCGGATTCGAGGCGGACAGCGTGGTCGACGTCCGCGCGGCGGCGCACCTCGTCGACCACCGTCTCGATTCGCTCTGCGCCGCGGCCGGTCACCTCCTCGCCGTCGAGGACGTAGGCGTCCTCGGAGGCGTCGGGGAGGAACTCGACGGTCGTCTTCGAGTGACTCGGCGCGGTGCAGACGCTGATGCTGTCGTGGTACGGGTGGCGCAGCTCGGCGTCCCGCATCCCGTGGTACTTGACGAGGCCCTGGATGGGGTGGGCCTTCGCGGTGGCCTTCATGCGCGTACCCGGGAGAGACTCGGGGTTAAACGTCCCGGAAGCGCTCCCGGCGTCCGGGTCGTCGTCGGGAAACGTGACAGGTGGAACTCGTGTTTCGAACAGTGAACTGACAGGCGGCGAGTCGGACACGTCCCCGTCGCTGTCGGCCGAAAAATCCGATTAAATTCGGGTAAATCCGGCACGAGAAACGTACACTTACAACTACGTTCCGCTGTGAGGGACACGTGCATGAGACGCGCTGTCAGCACGCTACTGGTCGCAGCGATGGTCGTCCTCGCGGGGTGCGGTGCGGCCACCTCGCCGGGGTCGACCGGTGCGACGACGGCACAGCAGACAACCGACGAGACGACAGCGAGTGGAACCACAGCGTCGAGCGGGACCGCCACGACGAGCGATGCTTCGGGCGGTACCGCCGACGGAGGGACGGTCAACTTCTACGTCAGCGACGAGCGCAACGCCATCGGCGCGTTCGCGCACCTGAACGTGACCATCTCCCGCGTCGGATTCCAGCGGGCGAACGCGACCGGCAACGAGAGCGGGTGGGTCGAACACGACGTCGACGACGTGACCGTCGACCTGACGAAGCTTCAGGGGGCGAACGCCACCGTCCTCGACCGGTTCGACGTCCCGAACGGCACCTACTCGCGGGTGTTCGTGTACGTCAGCGAGGTGAACGGGACCGTCGACGGCGAGCGGGTGAACGTGAAGCTCCCGAGCCAGAAGCTCCACGTGAACCACGAGTTCACGGTCGGGAACGGCGAGGACGTCGACTTCGTGTTCGACATCACCGTCACCGAGGCCGGCAAGAGCGGGAAGTTCGTCGTCAAGCCGGTCGTCTCCCAGTCCGGCACGAACGTCCCCATCGAACGGGTCGACGACCGCGGCGACGACCACGAGAGCGACCGCGGCGACGACCACGAGAGCGAC
>JBDGSQ010000002.1:10305-26938 GCA_042217455.1 Haloferacaceae archaeon
GGCGACGACCACGAGAGCGACGAGACCGCCCTGAACGCCTCCTTCGTCGGGAACGTCTCGGCGGGCGGGAACGCCACCGTCCGGGCGACGCAGAACGGCTCGGCAGTCGAGAACGCCACCGTCTCCGTGGACGGTTCGGTGGTCGCCCGGACGGACGCGAACGGCACGGCGACGGTTCCCGTCTCCGCGGACGCCGAAGAACTCGAAGTCACGGTCCGCTCGGGGGACCGGGAGGTCGAACTCTCGCGGGAACTGGCCACGGACGAGGCTGAAGACGCCGGGGACGACGCCGAAGACGCCGCGTCCGACACACCGCTGAACGTGACGCTCGACGACGCGATATCAGAGGACGGCGAGGCGACGGTCGTCGTGACCCGCGACGGCACCCCCGTTGCGAACGCCACGGTCGAGGTCGACGGCGACGTGGTCGGTCACACCGGCACCGACGGCCGCTTCCCCGTGTCGGTGTCCGCAGACGGGTCGCTGAACGTGACGGTCCGCGCCGACGGCGACGTGGCGACGCTCGAACGCGACGCGGCCTGACGAGGGTCGCGTCGGGAGTCACGGAGGACGCGTCGGGAATCACGAAGGACGCGTCGGGAGTCACGGAGGACGCGTCGGGAGTCGACCGCCGGGAGACGGAACTCAGTCCGGTCGCACGAGCGAGAACCGCTCGCCGGTCGAGGCGTAGCGACTGCCGGCGAGTCGGCCGACTGCGTCGAGTCGCTCGACGTCGAGTTTTCCGCCGTCGAGGAGGGCGTCGTCGACGTGTGCGTACACGACTTCGCCGAACAGGAGCGTCGAGGCGCCCACCTCCACCGCGTCCGCGAGTCGGCACTCGAAGGACACCGGCGAGTCGGCGACGATGGGCGCGTCCACCCGCGCCGCCTCGCTCTTCTCGACGCCGGCGTGTTCGAACTCGTCGGCCTCCGCCGGGAGCGTCGCGCTCGTCTCGTTCATCGCCGCCGCCAGGTCCTCGGTGACGACGTTGACGGCGAACCCGCCCGTGTCGACTGCGTTGCGCGCGGTGTCTTTCAGGCCCTCGCCGGTGCCGGTGGTGGAGACGACGAGCGTCGGCGGCGAGACGGTGGCGACGGTGAAGAAACTGAAGGGCGCGAGATTGTCGACGCCGTCCTCGCTCCGGGAACTCGTCCACGCGATGGGGCGCGGGACCACGGCCGACGAGAGCAGTCGGTACGCCGACCCGAACGCGTCGGGTTCGCCTCTCATTCGTCCTCGAAGGGGTCGATGACGCGACTCCCGGGCGTCGCTTCGTCGACGCCGAAACCCGGTCCCGTCGTCGCCAGCTCGAACACCAGCCCGTCCGGGTCCGAGAAGTAGATGCTCTTGAAGTAGGTCCGGTCCCGGACGTCCGAGACGCGCACGCCCTCCGACCGGAGGTGCTCGCGCCACTCCCGGAGGGTCTCCTCGTCCTCGACGCCGAAGGCGAAGTGGTGGCTCGCGCCCGGGCCGGGGCGACCCGCGCTGTCGGGGTACTCGAAGTAGGTGACGTTCGTCCCCGGCTCGCCCTCCGGGGTCGGCGAGAAGTAGTAGTGGGGCGTCCCCGGGTCGTCGTAGTTCTGGGTCATCTTGACGGTGTGCCAGCCGAGGACGTCCTCGTAGAACTCGCGGGTCTCCTCCATGTCGGTGCAGATGTTTGTCACGTGGTGCAGTCCGGTCGTGGGGGGTGCGTCCGACATTGCGTGTGGTGCGTGGGACCGAACGGCGATACGGGTTTCGGGGACGGGCAGTGCCGCGATTCGGGTGTTTGTAGAAATTTACAACAGCTTATATACTCGGAGTCCCAAGGGTCGCCGTACCATCCGGGTGTCCAGAGGCGGCCACTGATCTGTCGCCCGACGCCTCACGCCATACATGAAACGCAGCAGACTCCTCGCTCTCGCACTCGTCGTATTGCTCGTGACGCCGACTGTCGCTCTCGGAGCGGTCACCGGCGAACCGGACCTCTCTGTCACGCTCTCTGACAACCGCGTCTCGCCCGGTCAGACCACGGCCCTCCAGCTGACCGTGACCAACCAGGGGAAACTGGAGGACCGGTCGCTCAGGAATCCGGCGCTCAACCAGCGGGTGACGACCGCCCGCGGGCTGAAGGTGTCGCTCCGGTCGGGCGACGCTCCCATCGACGTCGAGACGAACACGCAGTCGGTCGGCGCTCTCCCGGAGGGGTCCAGCCCCGCGCTCCCGTTCACGGTCACGGTGAACGAGGGAGCGAAGCCGGGGACGTACAGACTCCCGGTCCGCGTCTCCTACGTCTACTCGAGTAACATCGACGAGACCCGCGGCGTCGAGACCGAAAAGGAGGTCACAAAGCGGTTCACCGTCACGGTCCGCGTCGTCGACGAGTCCCGCTTCGAGGTGACAGACGTCGCGAGCGACGTCGCCATCGGCGACGACGGCCTCGTCGCCCTGCGCCTCACGAACGTCGGCACGCAGACCGCACGCGACGCCTCGGTGACCCTCACCTCGAACAACGGGCAGGTCACCTTCAGCGGCGCGCCGACCGCACAGAGCTACGTCGGCAGGTGGGCGCCCGGCGAGACCCGGACCGTCCGGGTGAAGACCTCGGTGGCCAGTTCGGCCGCTCGACGGAACTTCAGCCTCTCTGCGGTGGTCGACTACGAGGACGACGACGGGGTGCCGACCACGTCCTCGAATCTCGCGTTCGGCATCGTGCCGGACCCCGAACAGACGTTCGCCGTCGAGAACGTCGAGAGCACCCTCCGGGTCGGACAGCAGGGCCAGCTCCGCGGTGAGATCGTCAACGACGGCCCCAACGCCGCGCGCAACGTCGTCGTCGTCTTCCAGCCGTCGAACCCGACTATCTCCCCCACCGAGACGGAGTACGCCGTCGGCACGCTCGGCCCCGGCGAGCGCGCGAGTTTCAACTTCGACACCGAAGTGACCAGCAACGCCGAGGCGGGGCCGCGCCAGTTCTCGCTGCAGGTCCGCTACCGCAACACGGACGACCAGCAGCGGACGAGCGACCCGCTCGACGTCCACGCCTCCGTGGGCAAAAAGCGCGACGAGTTCTCCATCGAGGGCGTCGAGACGACGCTCACCGCCGGGTCGAACGGGCAGCTCCGCCTGAAGGTGACGAACAACCGCGAGGAGCCGCTGTCTGACATCTCGGCGAAGCTCTACACCGAGTCGCCGCTCTCTGCGAGCGACGACGAGGCCTTCGTCTCGTCGCTCGAACCCGGCGAGAGCGCGACGGTAGTCTTCGGCGTGCGTGCCGGCGGCAGCGCACTGGAGAAGACCTACCCGGTGAAGGTCGACTTCCGCTACGACGACTCGGACGGCGAGACGAGCATCACCGACACCTACCAGGTCCCCGTGCAGGTGAACGAGCCGACCCAGTCCGGCCCCCCGACGACGCTCGTCGTCGGCGGCGTCGCGCTCCTGGTCGTCCTGCTCGGTGGGGGCTACTACCTCTACTCGCGCCGATAATGGAGTTCCAGGACTTCATCGACTGGGTCGACGACCACATCGCGAACCGCCCCGGGCAGGTGATACTGGCGTTCCTGCTCCTGACGGCGGTGTTCGGGGCCGGCCTGAGCAACGTCTCCACCGAGTCGGGGACCCAGCAGTTCTCCGAGGACATCCCCGCGAACCAGGCGCTCGAGGAGATACAGCAGGAGTTCAGCGCGCCCTTCGAGGTGGACCAGGGGAGCACGCAGCTCATCCAGCGCGGGTCGAACGTCCTCTCGAAGCAGTCGATGCTGCAGATGCTGCGAGCGGAGAAGCGACTGCAGGACCGCGAGTCCCTCCGGGTCGTCGGCACGTCGAGCGCGGCGTCGCTCGTCGCCCAGCAGCTCGACCCGTCGGCGACGACGCTCGACCAGCAGATACTCGTGCTCGAACGGTCGACGCCGCGGCAGATAGACGGGGCGATACTCGCGCTCTCCGGCGACGCCCGGTTCACCGGGACCGTCAGCAACGACTTCAACGCGAAGGCCGGCTCGGCCTCGGCCACCGTCGGCGTCGTCCGCCACGAGGTGCCGGCCGGCCTCTCGCAGACGGCCGGACAGGGCGGGTCGAGCCCGATGACTGCCATCCAGCTGCGCGCCCAGCGCGTGGTCGCCACCGTCGACGGCGACATCACAGTCTTCGGGTCCGGGCTCATCTCCGACGAGTTCTCGACGGTCATCACCGACTCGCTGCTCATCGTCGTCCCGGCGGCCGTCGCGTTCATCGTGTTCTTCCTCATCGTCGCCTACCGCGACCTCGTCGACCTCCTGCTCGGGACGGGAGCGCTCGCGATGGCCATCGTCTGGACGTTCGGCTTCCTCGGGCTGGCGAACATCGCGTTCAGCCAGATGATGATCGCCGTGCCGCCGCTCCTGCTCGCGGTGGGCATCGACTTCGGCATCCACGCGGTCAACCGCTACCGCGAGGACAGAGCGGAGGGACTCGGCGTCGCAGACGCGATGCGACAGGCCACAGACCAGCTGCTCGTGGCCTTCTTCATCGTCACCGGCACGACGGTCATCGGCTTTCTCGCCAACCTCTCGTCTGACCTCAAGCCGATTCGCGACTTCGGGGTCGTCGCCGGCATCGGCATCGTCTTCACCTTCCTCATCTTCGGCATCTTCCTCCCCGCGCTGAAGGTGTGGGTCGACCGCCTGCGCCAGCGCTATCCGATTCCCACCTTCAGCCAGACGCCGCTCGGACAGGAGGGGTCGAGCCTCGGTCAGGTCCTCCGGGTCGGCGTCGTCATCTCCCGCTACGCCCCGGTGATATTCCTCGTGCTCGTCCTCCTGTCGACCGTCGGGACGAGCTACTACGCCACCGGGGTCGACACCACGTTCACCCAGGAGGACTTCCTCCCGCCCGAACAGACGCCCGCGTACCTCAGACAGCTCCCCGAGCCGTTCCGGCCGAGCGAGTACTCGGTCGTCGCCACGCTGAACTTCCTCGAAGACAAGTTCACCACGACGCAAGGGGGGAGTGTCACGATATACGTCGAGGGGAGGATGACCTCCGACTACGCGCTGGAGAGCATCTACCGCGCGGGCGAGAACCCCCCGTCGTCGTTCGTCAAATCGGACCGCCGGGCGCAGTCGACCAGCATCATCACGGTCATCCAGTCACAGGCGCAGCGCGACCCCGAGTTCCGCCGCCTCGTCGAGCGCAACGACCGGAACGGCAACGGCGTCCCCGACGACAACCTCGGACAGATATACGACGCGCTCCTCTCGTCGCCGGCCCGCGAGCAGGCGCTCCAGTACATCGCAGAGGACAGGCGGAGCGCGAAGGTCGTCTACTCGGTCAAGGCGGACGCGGGCAACGACGAGATCACCGCGGACGCAAGAGAGATAGCCGACCGGTACCGCCTCGACGCGACGGCGACCGGCAGCACCGTCGTCTTCCAGGCCGTCTCGGACCTCATCTTCCGGTCTGCGCTGACGAGCCTCGCCATCGCGCTCGGCGGGACCATCGTCTTCCTCTTTCTGGTCTACTGGTTCCTCGAGGGCCAGCCCTCGCTCGGCGTCGCCAACACCGTCCCCATCGTCGTCGCCGTCGCCGCCGTGGCCGGGTCGATGCGCCTGCTCGGAATCGCGTTCAACGCCTTCACGGCGACGATTCTCGCGCTGACCATCGGCCTCGGCATCGACTACTCGGTCCACGTGGTCCACCGGTTCATCGACGAGCGCCGGGAGTACGACCTGTTCACCGCGCTCGACCGGACCGTCCGCGGGACGGGCGGGGCGCTCCTCGCCAGCATGCTGACGACGACGTTCGGCATCGGCGTCCTCGTGCTGTCGGTCCTCGGCGTTCTCGGGCAGTTCGGGGTGCTGACGGCCCTGAGCATCACGTACTCCTTTATCGTCTCGCTGCTCGTCCTCCCGTCCGTACTCGTCCTCTGGGACCGGCTCAAGGGCCACGACCCGGACGTCCCGATGAATCGCCAGGGTCCGAACGCACCAGAGAGCACACCGGGGGGTGAGACGGCGTGAGCGACACCGACGCGCCGGCGAACGAACACGAGGCCGTCGAGGCGCTCCAGCGTCTCGGCCTCACGAACTACGAGGCGCAGGTCTTTCTCGCGCTGCAGAAACTCGGGACCGGCACCGCCCGGGAGATACACGACGTCGCGGACGTCCCGCGCTCGCAGGTGTACGGGGCCGCAGACGCCCTCGAACGGCGCGGACTGGTCGAGATTCAGCACGCGACGCCGAAGCGCTACCGACCGGTCGGTCTCGAGGCCGCACGCGCGCACCTGACCGCCGAACTGGAGCGCGAGCGCGAGCGCGCGTTCGGCTATCTGGCGACCGTCCAGCGAGAGCGCGAGGGCGACGAGACGCGCGAGGACGTGTGGACGATTCGCGGGCGGGGACCGATAGACGACCGGGCCACGGACCTGGCCTCCCGCGCCACCGACTCGCTCCTGTTCGCGGCCGACTCGACCGCCTTCGTCTCCGAGGCGCTCGTGGAAACGCTCGCCGAGCGGGCCCGTGCGGGCGTGTCGGTGACCGTGGTGAGCGAGAACGACGAGGTGCGGGCGCGCTTCGCCGACTGCGGCGTCGACCTCGTCCCGGTCGCCGGCGGGACGACCGACTTCACCGGGAGGGTCCTCCTCGCAGACGACGACGTCATCCTGCTGTCCGTCGACGGGACCGAGCGCGGCCTCGAACAGGAGACGGCCATCTGGAGCGCGGGGACCGCGATGGCGGGCGTGCTGGTTCGAGTCACCCGGGGCGGCATCGCCGCGCTCACCGAGGAGTGATGCTGACGCCGTGGGCGCGGCGTTGCGCGCACCGCCACCGTCGCATCCACGGGTCGCCGCCGTCAGTAGTACGTGTACACGTAGACGAGTTTCCACCCGCCGAGCGCGAGGAGAATCATCCCGACGAGGACGGCCCCGACGGCCACGAGCAGCGTCGTTCCGTCGAGCGTCGCGCCGCCGAGAAACGGACCCCGGACGACGGCGTATCCGGCCCCGGCAGTCAGCACGAGGCCGACGAGCGTGACGATGAACCACGGTATCGCTGCGATTTTCATCTGGCGAACACTTCGGTGGTGGATATCGCTCCCGCTGGATAAATCTACTCGCACCGTGAGACGCGCGTCAGACGGTCTCCCGGTCGATTCTGAATCCGTCCTCTCCCTCCGGCGACTCGTACTCGACGGCGACGTCGTCGACGTCGGCGGCGGGGCTTCCGGTGTGACACCACTCGACCATTTCCTCGACGTCGCTCCGCTCGCCCTCGAAGACGGCCTCGACGCGCCCGTCGGGGAGGTTCCGGACCCAGCCGTCGAGGTTCCGCTCTCTGGCCCCGTCGCGAGTGCTGGCGCGGAAGTAGACGCCCTGTACTTTCCCCGTGACGAAGACGTGTGCGCGCGTTCGGTCGGACATGGTCGGCTGTTCAGTCGGCGGGCGGAAAAGGACGGCGAGGGCGAAGGGGGCCGAAGCCGTCGCGAGGCCGACTGCGACCGCTGGCGACCGACGACTCGCGACGATAACCACTATAAGTGGCCCGCCCTCCATCGCCACGTATGGACCTCTTCGGAACCGCCGGCATCCGCGGGAGCGCACGGGAGGCGGTGACGCCGGAACTCGCTCTCGCGGTGGGGCGCGCCGCCGCGACGGCGGCGGAGGGAAGCGACGTCCCGACGTTCGTGGTCGGCCGCGACGGTCGGACCACCGGCCCGTCGCTCGCCGCCGCCGTCGAGGCGGGCCTGACCTCCGCCGGGGCCGACGTCCGCCGGGTGGGCGTGGTCCCGACGCCGGCGCTCGCGTACGCCTCGCGGGGTCGCCGCGGCGTCATGCTCACCGCGAGTCACAACCTGCCGGAGGACAACGGCGTCAAGCTGTTCTGCGACGGCCGGGAGTACGACCGCGAACAGGAGCGACGGGTCGAGGAGGCCGTGGAGGCGGACCACCCGCCCGCCGCGTGGGACAGGTGGGGGCAGACCGAGTCGCTCGACGTCCTCTCTGCGTACCGCGGCGCCGTCGTCGCGTTCGCCCGGGGTCACGGTGCGCCGATGGAGGGCAGTCGGGTCGCCGTCGACTGCGGCAACGGGATGGCGTCGCTCGCCACCCCGCAGGTCCTCCGCACCCTCGGCGCGGACGTGGTCACGCTCAACGCCAACGTCGACGGCCACTTCCCGGGTCGCGAGAGCAAGCCGACGCCGGAGTCGCTCGCGGACCTCCGCGCCTTCGTCGCCGCCGACGACTTCGACTTCGGCATCGGCCACGACGGCGACGCAGACCGGATCGTCATCGTCGACGCGGCGGGCGACGTCGTCCACGAGGACACCGTCCTCGCGATACTCGCGGAACACTACGTCCACGCGAGCGACGTCGCGGACCCCGTCGTCGTGACGACGCCGAACGCCTCCGCCCGCATCGACGAGCGCGTGCGGGCGGCCGGCGGTCGGGTCGAACGCGTCCGTCTCGGCGCGCTCCACGAGGGCGTCGCCGCCGCCGAGGAGGGCGGGGGCGACGTCGTCTTCGCCGCCGAACCGTGGAAGCACGTCCACCCGGCGTTCGGCGGGTGGATAGACGGCGTGGCGAGCGCCGCCGTCTTCGGGGGACTCGTCGCCGCCGAGGGGCTCCCCGCGCTCCGCGACCCCGTGACCGAGCGGCCCTACCGGAAGGCGAACGTCGAGTGCCCGGACGAGCTGAAAGCCGACGTCATGGAGGCGCTCGCCTCGTCGCTCCCGGCGGAGTTCCCCGAGGGGTCGGTCGACGCGTCCTACGGCGTCAGGCTGGAACTCCCCGACGGGTCGTGGATACTGGTCCGTCCGAGCGGGACCGAGCCCTACGTGCGCATCTACGCCGAGAGCGACGACGTGGACGACCTTGTCGACCGGACCCGGGAGGTCGTCCGGGCGGCGGTGGCGTCGGCCTGAACCGGGCGTCACGCCGTCGACTCCCCGACCGTACCGGCTCACTCCGCGGACTCACCCGCCGGAGACCGCTCCACCGGAAAGTGCCCTCGCGCCGGCGACGAATCGTGGATAAAGAGTTTTCCCCCCGTACGCGCGATTCAAACCGATGACCACGCACGAGTACGACGTCGCCGTCGTCGGCGCGGGCACGGCCGGGTGTTACGCCGCCGCGACGGCCGCGCGGGCGGGCCTCGACGTCGTCGTCGTCGAGCGAAAGTCCGAGGAGGAAGCGGGCCACATCGCCTGCGGCGACGCGCTCAAGGGTGCGAACGCCTTCCCCGAGGCGATTCCGAAGTCCCAGATCGAGTCGGCGTTCACGAACACCGACGTGGACCACGGCCGCTTCGAGATCCCACAGGAGGACACCGTCCTCGAGATTCCGGTCCCCGGCGAACTCGCCGTCATCGACCGCTGGGAGTACGGTCGGCGCATCATCGAGGGCGCGTCGGACGCCGGCGTCGAGTTCCACTACGACACGGTCGTCAACGACGTCGTGCAGGACGACGACGGGCGCGTCACCGGCCTGCGGGGCAAGCGCCGCGGCGACCCGGTCTCCTACGAGGCCGAGGTGACCATCGACGCCGCCGGCGCGCTGTCGGTGCTGCAGGACAAGGCGGACCTCTCTGCGGCGACGTTCGACACCAACGTCACCTACCAGCAGTTCTGCTCTGCGTACCGCGAGATAGTCGAGGTGGACGAACCGGTCCCGTGGGACGACGCCCTCGTGTTCAAGCCCACCGAGCGGGCGGCCGGATATCTCTGGTACTTCCCGCGGACGGAGACCGAGATAAACGTCGGCCTCGGCTTCCAGATGAACGAGGAGCCGATGAAACTGGTCGAGGACCTGAAGCGCGACCTGCGGACTCGCCCGGAGTTCGCCGACGCGACGGTCACCGACAAGCTCGGGGCCGCCCTCCCGACCCGTCGGCCGTACGACTCGGCTGTCGCGCCCGGGTTCGTCGCCGCCGGCGACGCCGCGGGCCACGTCAACCCCACCACCGGCGGCGGCATCGCCGGCGCGGCCTACGCCGGGAAGTACGCCGCGGAGCAGGCCGTCGAGGCCATCTCGGACGGCGACGTGAGCGAGGGCGCCCTCTGGCGGTACAACGAGCGGGTGATGGACCACTTCGGCGGCCGCTACGCCGCCCTCGACGTCTACAACATCCTCTCGACCGCCGTCGACGTCGACGACCTCATGGGCCTCCTCGCCGCCCTCCCGGGCGAGAAACTGGCCGAGGGGCTGTACTCGGGGTCGACCTCCATCGGTCCGGTCCTCGCCCTCCAGTCGGCGGTCAGGAGCTTCGGCTACTGGCGGCAGATATACGACCTCTACCGGACCAAGCGCCTCGCCGACCAGTTGCTCGAACATTACGGGCGCTACCCCACCGCCCCCGGCGACCTCGCGGGGTGGCAGACGACCCGTGACGCCCTCATGGACCGCATCTACGAGACGACCGGCGCGGACCCGAAGTACTGAGTCCCCTCGCGGCGAATTCACGTCCGCTGTGCTCGCCGCCTCACCGCGCGTGTGAGTGTGTGGGTGCGTACAGCCGGCGACGTTCCGTCCGCGGAGCGGTGTGCCGGACACCCGCGTCCCGCCCCGCGGCAACGTTCAGGTCACGGTGCGGCGAGGTGGTCCCCCGATGCGGTATAAACGCTCGGGCGTACCTGTCGGCCCGTCCACCCAAAGCTACTGGTCGCTCGCCGCCGACGTTCCGCCGATGCCCTCCAACGCCCGCTGGCTGGTCGGACTCGCGGCCGCGGCAGTTGTCACAGCCGGCGCGTCGGCAGCACTCGCCGTCTCGTTCGAACTCGCCGGTACCCTCGGCGCTGTCTGGGGAGCCGTCGGCTGGCTCGCGGTCGCGTACCCCGAGGGGCTGCGGCTCCACTTCCGGTCGCTCGACGGCGAGGACCGGTGGCTCGCGGCCGTCTCGCTGGTGGTCGTCGCCGCCCTGCTGGCCACCGTCGAACTGCTCCCGCTGGGCGGCGACGCGGCCGCTCTCCTGTTTCTGGACCTGTTCGGCGGGGCCGTCGCCCTCTCGTCGCTCGGGGCCCTCATCGCGGTTCGGGGCGGACTTCCCCGCCGCCGGTGAGAGGGACCCCTGCGAGCGGTCATCCCTGCAAGCGGGGACCCCTGCGAGCGGGCGGCCTCTCGACACAAGATATGTACCGGCACCGGGACGTTCTCGACCCATGTCCCCGCACCGCAGAGCCTTCCTCCGCAGATGCGGCACCGCGGCCGGCGTCGCAGTCGGCGTCGCCGGGTGCCTCGGCGCACCGACCTCCGCGTCCGACGAGTCGGAGACGACCGCGACCGCGTCCTCCGACGGCGAGTCCACCACGGCGACCGGGACCCCCGACGGCGAGTCCACCGCGTCGACCGGGACCCCCGACGCGTCCGGGCAGGTGACCGACGAGAGCGACGCGCCGATTCGGTGGCACAGCACCCTCGACGCCCCCGTCGCGACGCCGCTGACCGTCGCCGGCGACGCCGCGTACCTCGGTACCGACGACGGCGCGCTCCGCGCGCTCTCGACCGCAGACGGCCGCCCCCGCTGGTCCGTCGACCTCGACGCGCCCGTCCAGAGCGCTCCCGCCGTCGTCGGCGATACCGTCGTCGTCGTGACCGGCCAGATGGCGCTCTCGACGGCTCAGGAGGTCCACGCCTACGCCGTCGACGACGGGAGCGAGCGGTGGTCGTTCGCGCCCGACTCGTGGTGGCTCGACCTCGTCGGCGTCACAGACGGCACCGCCTTCGTCGGGACCTACGACGACGTGGTGAAAAGCGAAGACGAACGACTCTACGCCCTGTCGGTCGAGACCGGCGAGAAGCGGTGGTCCGCGGAGATAGGCGACCCGCGCGGCGGTCTCGTCGCCGACGGCGCCGTCTTCGTGCCCGCGGGCGGTCGGCTCTACGCCTACGAGGAAAGCGACGGCTCGCCGCGCTTCCGGCGCGACGTCGTCGAGTATCTCCACGGGACGCTCGCGGTCGGCGAGGGCGTCGTCGCGTACGTCTCGCGGACGACGGCCGAGGGGTCGACGCTGTTCGCGCTCGACTCCGAGACGGGCGAGGAGGTCTGGGCCTCGGACGAGTGGTTCACCACGTCGACGACGCTCGCGGACGGGACGCTCGTCGCCGCCGGCGACCACGTCGGCGCGTTCGACCCGGCGACCGGCGAGGTGCGCTGGGAGGTCGAGGAGGGTGGGTACGCCCCGCGGGTGCCGGTCCGCGACGGGCGCATCTTCGTCGGCGGCAACCGGGTGCGGGCGCTCGCCCTCGACGACGGTGACGAGGCGTGGTCGTGGTCGCCGGACGTCTCGACGGCGATTCTGATTCCCGCGGCCGCCCGCGAGGGGGCGGTCTACGTGGACGCCGTGACGGAACCCGACCCCCGCCACCGCTACAAGTTCGCGGTCGGAGCGGCGGGCGGCGAACCGCGGTGGACGTTCGCCGTCGACGGCGAACTCACGGACCTGTCGTTCGGGGGCGACGCGGTCCTCGTCGCCTGCGACGACGTGGTCTACTCGCTGGGCGAGTCGTGAACGGCGGCGCGAAAAATCGGGTCTATCCGCGCCGAGGCGTCAGTTCTCCCGCTCCGGCCGGCGCGCTGCGAGTTCGAGGACGGCGTTCGAGAGGACGCTCACGCCGATGTCGATGGACTCCTCCTCGACGTCGAAGGTCCGGGTGTGGTGGCCGCCGGGGTGGGAGGTGCCGACGCCGACGTACGCCGCGAGGCCGCCGTGGTCCTGCACGCGCTGCATGAGGTAGGTCGCGTCCTCGCTGCCGCCGAGGTCGTCGTACTCGAGGACGGAGGTGACGCGCTCGTCCCCGTGGGCGACCTCCGAGACGACCCGCGCGACCTCCTCGTCGCTCTCGGCGCTCGGGGCGCGGCTGTTCGGCGCGATGTCCACCTCACAGCCGTGCATCTCCGCGGCCGCGCGGACCACCCGGCGGGCCTTCTCGTCCATGTACTCCATGAGTTCGGTCGTCTCGCCGCGCACCTCGCCGCGGATGAACGACTCCTCGGGGATGATGTTCGAGGCCGTGCCGCCGCCGACGACGCCGGCGTTGATGCGGGTCGCGCCGTCGGCGTGGCGCGGAATGGCGTAGAGGTTCTGGACGGCCGCCGCCATCGCCTGCACGGCGTTGTCGCCCTGTTCGGGGTGCCCGCCCGCGTGGGCCGGCGTCCCGTCGAAGTCCGCGCGGAACGACGAGACCGCGAGGAAGCCGCCGATGCCCGCGACGATCTCGCCGGTCGGGTGGTCGAGGCCGACGTGGACCGCGAGCAGGTAGTCGACGTCGTCGACGATACCGCTGTCGGCCATGGGTTTACCGCCCGCGCCGCTCTCCTCGCTCGGCTGGAAGAGGACCTTGAGCGTCCCCTCGAAGTCGCTGTCGATGACGGCGTCGAGGACGCCGACGCCGATGGTCGCGTGCGCGTCGTGACCGCAGGCGTGCATGTACCCCTCGTTCTCGGAGCGGAACCCCTCCGCGGCCGGCAGGTGGCCGTCCTCGTCGGACTCGGTGATGTGGAGCGCGTCGATGTCGACGCGGAGGCCGACCGTCGGCCCCTCGCCGCGCCGGAAGACGGCCATCGCGCCGGTGTAGCCGCCCTCGAGGCGGTCGAGGATGTCCTCGCGCGCGCCCTGCTCCCGTGCGAGCTCGCGCCACTCCTCGAGTTCCGCCTCCTCGGGGACGGACATCCGCTCGCCGTCGGCGTGTACCTCGCGGCCGACGTACAGTTCGTCGAGGGGCCGCTTCTCCAGTTCGTCGACGAGGCGGGCCGTCGTGTAGAACTCCCGCCACGCGGGTTCGGGGTGGCGGTGCAGGTCGCGTCGCAGGTCGGTGAGGTCTGCCTGACTCATAGCGAGGGGTGGTGGCCGCACGCAATAAAGGTTGGAGAGCCGGAGAAATCGGAGGACGGGAAATCGGTCGTCGGAGATGCTTGGAGTGGGCAATCGGACGTCGAGGGGCGCGGGGGAATCGAACGCCGGGTGCGGAGGGGCGCGGAGACCTCCGGTCGTCAGTTCTGGCGGTGGCCGAGTGGCTTCTTCCGGTCGACCTCTATCTCGACGTGGACGCGGTCGGGGAACTCCATGTGGCCGACCCGCCCGGCTATCTCGTCGCTCCCGTGGATCTCGAGCGACCGTGTGTAGACGGTGTACCGCCACGCGGGGAACTCGTCGCCCGGACCGAGCCTGCGGTACTGGGGGACGCTCAGTTCGTCCGGCGGTGCGGAGTGGGGACCCTTGCACTCTGCGCCCTTCTTCGTGAGCAGCTCCTTCAGGTCGGTGACGAAGTCCTCGAGGACGGCTCTGTCGCCGCTCTGGAACCGGAGTTTCGTGACGAAGGCCATGTCGTTACCAGAAGGAGCGGGCGCGAACCCTAAAAACGCATCTACCGTGGAGCGTCGGACGGGGCGACGCCCCGGCCCTCCGATACCCTCATTAATGCTTGGGCGTTTACTGCAGGTAATGACAGTGGAAGCGGTGAGCGCTGGAGCAATCCTCTTCCGCGACACCCGCGGCCGACGGGAGTATCTGCTCCTGAAGAGCCGACCGGGGGACTGGGAGTTCCCCAAGGGCGGTGTCGAAGGCGACGAGGAGCTCCAGCAGACTGCGATACGCGAAGTGAGCGAGGAGGCCGGCATCGAAGACTTCCGCCTCATCGACGGGTTCCGCGAGGACTACGACTACGTGTTCGAGGCGAACGGGAAGACCATCCACAAGACGGTCCACCTGTTCATCGCGCGGTCGTTCGAGTCCTCGGCGGAACTCTCGAACGAACACCGGGACCTGCAGTGGCGCGACTACGAGCAGGCGGTCAACACCATCACGCAGGACGGGCCGAGAAACATATTCGAGCGAGCCCACGAGTACCTGGACCAGCTGGCCGCACAGAGCGACGCCAGCGGCGGGCGGGGGAAGTACCTCGGCTGACGGGGGTGTCTTGCGCTGACCGCACCGCCGGGTGCAGCGACGCGCCGGACGCCGCCTCTCAGCGACGGGTGTAGCGACCGGTGACCGCTCCGGGCGACTCCGAGTTCGGGTTCGAACTGCTCGTCTGCCGGTGGGCCGAGCGCCACTGGCCGCCGGACGGCACCGGCCGGGAGGACACCGTCCCGGTCGTCGCTCGGCAACTGGGGACCCGCGAGCGCCGGTGGGACACCGTGGTCGTCGAGGCGGACCGCGAGGGCCTGCGCTCGCGCGCGGCGTTCGGCGAGGGGGAACTCGACTCGGACCTCCTCCACGTGGTCCGGCACGCGCCCGCCGAGTGGGCGTGGTACCGCGACGCCCTCCCGCACCCCGGCTACCCGTGGCGCTACGTGCGGGCGGCGGTCCACCGCGCGGCGGCCCGCGGCGTCGTCGAGAAGCGCCGGCGCGGGAACCGCATCGAGATCCGGCGAATCGCGCCCTACCCGGACTGGGTGGAGCGCATCGTCGCCATCGAGAACAAGCCCGACCTCGACGCGAGCGCCGCCCGCGCGCTCACCGACCAGCTCGGCCACGACGTGTCCTCCGGCCTCGCCGACGAGGTGTGGGTGGCGACGTCGGCGACCGGGACCGGCGTCGAGCCGATTCTGCTCGAGGACCTGCCGGTCGAGGCGGGCATCCTCACCCTCGACGTCGGCGACGCCGCCGCCTCCGCGGAGGTGGCGTGGCACCCGAGTTCGCTGACGCCGTCGCCGTCGCGCGCCGACACCCGGCGGGAACTGTCCGAGCGGGCGTACGGCCGGGGCTGGCGCTCCTACGTCGACACCATGCGCCCGGACTGCCGGCACTTCGAGGGGCGGCGCGCGGGCGACGCCGTCGTCCCGTGGTGCGCCGCGAAGGGGCGACACCAGTCCCACGCGGAGTGTGCCGGCTCCTGCGAGTCGTTCGAGCCCGAACCCCCGGACTGGCGGACCCGCGGGTGGCCGATCGCGGGCGGTCCCGGGAAGGGAATCAGGCGGTTGCTCGACGCGCGGCGGCGGCGACAGCGGGGCCTCGCTCCCCACGGCGAGACGGCCCCGGACGCCGAGAACGAGTAGCGGTCAGGCCCGCGAGCGGGCTTCGACTCGCCGGCGCTCAGTTCTCGGAGACGACCTCGACGTTCAGCTGGTCGCGGGGGAGCGCCAGGCGGAACGTCGGGACCACCTTCTGGACCACGTCGACGACGCCCTTGTCCCGGAGGCTCCACAGGCCGGACCGGACCGAATCGACGTCGGTCTCGACGCCCGCGCCCTGGAGTTTGTGGAGGACCGCGACAACGCTGTCCGTGTCGTCGTCGGGCCCCGCGACGACGTCGACGATGCGGGACTGCAACTCCGGGACGCGGACGGCGTTCGCGTCGTCGTCGACGTCGCCGCCGGGTTCGACGTCGACCAGTTCGGTCGCCTTCGCCGTCGCGCGGATGAGGCTGTTCTCGTCGCGGTAGTAGTACTCCTTGAGGTGGTCCTCGAGGTAGCGGTGGACCTCGCTGCCGCTGTCCATCCCCCATCGCTCCTGTAACTCCTTGTTCTTGGTCGGCTGTAGCTCCACCACGTCCGCCAACCGCTCTCGTTCCTCCTCGGACAGCGCCATAGGCTCCGTACGACCAGGGCCTTTTTCCGTGTTCTGAATGCGACAGCGCAGGCCGACGGTGGTCACAGGGGACGACTGACGGCAACGGTGGTCGCGAAGGACGGCCGGAGGCGACGGAGCGAGCGACGGCCGGAGGCGACGGAGCGAGCGACGG
>JBDGSQ010000002.1:27038-29557 GCA_042217455.1 Haloferacaceae archaeon
GAGCGAGCGACGGCCGGAGGCGACGGAGCGAGCGACGGCCGGAGGCGACGGAGCGAGCGACGGCCGGAGGCGACGGAGCGGGCGACGGCCGGAGGGGAGGCAGCGGGTCGATTCGACCCCGACAACGTCGGCCAGTTACGGGACCGAACGACCGACCGAGAGGTACTGTTAACCGTGTGGCCGCCGTCGCCTCGGCCATGGCTTCGACCTCCACCTGGGACACCGTCACGCTCGACATCGACGCGCGGGACGTCGCCACGCTCACCGTCGACCGGCCGGACCGGATGAACGCCCTGAACGTCGAGACCATCGGGGCGCTCGCGGAGGCGCTCGCGGAGGCCGAATCCGAGGGGGCGCGGGCGCTGGTGCTCACCGGCGCGGGCGACGAGGCGTTCGTCGCGGGCGCGGACATCAGCCACATGAAGGACCTCTCGACCGCCGAGGCGCACGTCTACGCCGAGATGGGCCACGAGGTCTGTGACGCCATCGAGTCGTTCCCCGCGCCGACCATCGCCGCCATCAACGGCTACGCCTTCGGCGGCGGGTGCGAACTGGCTCTGGCCAGCGACCTCCGGGTCGCGAGCGAACGGGCCATCCTCGGCCAGACCGAGATCGACCTCGGCATCGTCCCGGGGTGGGGAGGCACCCAGCGACTCCCCCGTCTCGTCGGCGACGAGGTGGCCCGCCGCCTCGTCTTCTTCGGCGACCGGGTCGACGCCTCGGACGCCCACGAGTACGGCCTCGTCGGCGACGTCGTCGCCCACGACGAACTCGACGAGTACGTCTCGGACCTCGCGGGCGACCTCGCCGAGAAGCCGCGGTTCGCCCTGCAGGCCGCGAAGGAACTGCTGAACGCCCGCTACGAGGGGTCACAGGAGGCGGGACTCGCGCTCGAACGCCGGACGTGGAGCGGACTGTTCGGAACCCACGACCAGCGCGAGGGGATGGCGGCGTTCCTGGAGAAGCGCGACCCCGAGTTCGAGTAGGCCCCCGGCCACTGCCGTACGGCGGGGGCGGAGCGCACTGTCGCGGCCCGTCGCCGACGCTTCTCTTTCACGAGACGGTCGCGTCGGGCCGAAACGGTGCGTGTGCCTAAGTGGATACGCGTGCAATCTCGGTTATGCCAGAGACTGTCAAGCTCAGCCGACTCCCGTCGACGCTCGAGGAACTCGACTACCCCGTCACCCGCGAGGACGCCGCCGTCGCGTACGCGGACGTCACGCTCACGTACGCCGACGGGGAGGGGAACCTCGGCGAGTACGTCTCCGAGGTCGGCAGCGACAACTTCGACAGCGCCGAGGACCTGTACGACGAGCTGCAGAACGTCCTCCCCGTCGAGGCGGTTGGCGAACCCGGCCAGTCCGAGGGCGACGCCTGACCCGCCGCAGGCCACGGCGGCCACAGCAGACGAGGCGGGCACCGCTGTCACCGGACGAGAGTGACGGGCACCGACGACGGCCGAGACGGGGGCGAACGCCGGACTCGACGCGGGAAACCCCGACGCTTATACCTCCAGAACGACTGCACCGATACTAACAATGGAGTTCTGTGACGAATGCGGTTCGATGATGAAAGTGGAGGGCGACGAGTGGGTCTGCTCGAAGGGGCACACGAAACCGCGGAAGACAGAAGCCGAAGAGCGCGAACAGATGGTGACGACGCAGGGCCAGCAGAAGTCCGAAATCGTCGACGTGAGCGACGCGGAGGACCAGGGGCTCCCGACGACGAACGCCCGGTGTCCCGAGTGCGACAACGACCGGGCCTACTGGTACATGCAGCAGATCCGCTCTGCGGACGAGTCCGAGACACGCTTTTTTGTCTGCACCGAGTGCGAACACAAGTGGCGCGAAGACGACCACTGACTCCGCCGAACGTCCCCGAGGCCCGACTCGACGGCTGGCGACGCGTCGAGGACGCGACCGAATCCGTGCTGGACTCGCTTCTCTTCTCGGTCCGCGTCCGGACCCTCGTCTACGAGGACGAGCGCCTCCGCGAGTCGCTGGACGGGGCGGTGCCGGACGACTTCGCCCCCCGCTTTTTCTTCGCCAGTCGCATCGTCCTCGACCCGTCGCCGCCGCGGACGCGGATGCTCGACCGGATGGTGTCGATGCGGGCGCGGGAGGGGTTCATCGACCGACTCCACGAGCGGGGGTTCTCGGGCGTGCGGTCGACCGCAGAGCGACCCCTGCGGGTCGGCGACGCCGACGGCGACCTCTTTCGCTTCGACGCACGCCTCCCGCGCGAGGCTCTGACCGTCGACGCGGTCGGGTGGTGTGCGGTGTGGCCCGACGACGAGGGGTACCTGTTCGCGGGCGGGGCCTACCCGACGACGGTCCGCGACGAGTCCGCCGCCGACGCCGAGACGACGGCGGCTATCGAGGCCTCCTTCGACCCCGACGGCTTCCGCCGGGAGCTGCTCGATCTGATTCGAGCGACCGGGTAGGCGTCGTCCGGCCCGCTGGGCGGTATGCGGAGACGGTCCGACCCGGTTCGAGTGACCGGGACCCTGTTCGAGTGAC
>JBDGSQ010000002.1:29657-31844 GCA_042217455.1 Haloferacaceae archaeon
GGTATGCGGAGACGGTCCGACCCGGTTCGAGTGACCGGGACCCTGTTCGAGTGACCGGGACCCTGTTCGAGTGACTGGGACCCGGTTCGAGCGACCGGGAACCGACTCACTCGTTGCGGGCGAACGTCAGGTAGCCGGTGTGGCCGACTCCCGCGGTGGAGGGCCGCGACCCGCGCTCGCCGAAGTCCATCCGCCGCTGGATGGTCTCGAACGTCTCGACCTCGGCGAGCCCGGCCTCGCGGGCCGCCTCGACCACCTCGCGGGTCTGCTCGACGAACGGGGAGTAGACGGCGACGAAGCCGCCGTCGACGAGCAGGTCTGGCGCGCTGGCGACGACGTCTGCGGCGTCGCCGGTGTCGAGCGTCAGGAGGTCGAAGTCGGCCGGGAGCGAGTCGAGTTCGTCGCGGACGTCGCCCGTCCGGACGTCCACGCGGTCTGTGACGCCGGCGACGCGCATGTTCTCGCGGGCGACGTCGGCGAAGTCGGGGTCGGCCTCGAACGTCGTCACCGACGCTCCCATCCGCCCGAGGTAGGCCGCGAGGACGCCCGTCCCGGTCCCGGCGTCGAGCACGCGGTCCGCGGCGCACGCCCCGGTGTGCCCGACGACGAGCCCGACGTCGCGGGGCATCATCGGCGCGCCCGTCCGCTCCATGTGGTTGAACAGGTCGGGACCGCGGAGTTCGCGGACGACGAACTCCTCGCCGAGGTGGGTCTCGAGGACGTCGCCGGGAGCCGCGTCCTCGGGGACAGAGAGGACGCCGAGGTCCGTCTGTAACTCGTCGCCCGGCGCTCTGAGGTACTCCCGGTCGCCGTGAACGAGAAGAATCACTCCAGTGCGGAGATGGCCGCCGCGAGGTCGCCGTCGGCCGCCTCGAGGGCCGCTCTGGCCTCGTCCTCGCCGACGCCGGCGCGCTGGGCCACGATCTGGACGTCGGAGTCGGGGACGTCGCTCTCGCCGCCGGACGCGTCGGCCTCCTCGATTTCGCCGCCGGCCTCCGACTCCTCGGCCCCGCGCTCGCGGGTCTCGGGTTCGCCGACGACCTGGTAGGTCTGCTGGCCCTGCGCGTCCATGCGCGTGACCTCCGGATTCGAGAAGACGAGTTCCTCGTCTGCGGTCCGGATGACGACCTCCTCGGCATCGAGCTCCGTGATGTCGATGCCCATCTGCTTCATCATCTGTTGCATCTTCCGCGGGTTCATGCCGCCGCCACCAAACATGAGTGAGCGATAGCGGTCCTGACGCAAAAACATGGCGAAGGAACCGCCGTTTACGGTACATTCTTCTCCGGCCCGGCCTACCGCCCGACCATGTACGCCGCGGACAGAACGTGGCCGGACCTCGGAGAGTACGTCGCAGAGGAGTCGCTGGCCGTCGTCCCCCTCGGTTCGACAGAGCAGCACGGTCCCCACCTCCCCCTCGCCACGGACCACCTCATCGCGCAGGGCCTCGCGCGGGAGGCCGCAGACCGGACCGGCTTTCTCTGTACGCCGACGGTCAACGTCGGGGTCAGCCCCCACCACCGTCAGTTCCACGGCACGATGTGGGTCGACGCGCCCGCGTTCCGCGACTACGTCGAGAGCTTCACCCGCAACCTCACCTACCACGGCGTCGACCGCGTCGTGTACGTGAACGCTCACGGCGGCAACGTCGACCACCTCCGCGAGGTAGGTCGTCGGCTCAGAGACGACGGCGTCGCCTACGCCGTCCCGTGGATGTGGGACGAGTCGATTCCGGACCTCGTCTCCGACATCTTCGAGACGAACGGTCCCCACGCCGGTCCGAAGGAGACGTCGATGATCATGCACCTCGCGCCCGAACTCGTGAAAGCGGAGAAGCTAGAGGAGGCCCGCGACGGCGGCCTCGTCGACTGGCAGAACTCGGGCAACGACGTCCACGGGTCGCACGTCTCCTACGACGCCGCCGAGAGTTCCCCGAACGGCGCGTTCGGCGACCAGACCGACGCGACCCCCGAGAAGGGCGAACGGCTGTTCGAGGCCGCGACCGACCAGCTCGTCCAGCTGCTGGAGTGGCTCGACGGCCAGCGGTTCGAGGACCTCCTGCCGGCCGACCACGTCGACCCACAGCCCGGCAGCGGCCGCTGACCGGGACCGGACGCGGGGCGTCGCTCCGGGGTCACCAGACGCGGACGCCACGATGCGTCGCCGCAGGCCTACCACCGGTCCGGG
>JBDGSQ010000002.1:31944-44328 GCA_042217455.1 Haloferacaceae archaeon
GGTCACCAGACGCGGACGCCACGATGCGTCGCCGCAGGCCTACCACCGGTCCGGGACCTTCACGCTCAGACTGACGCCCGACCCGACCGGCAGGACCGTCGTCTCGAACGCCGGGTCGGCGTCGACGGTGTCGAGGAACTCGGCGACGCCGGCCGTCGACCCGTCTTCGGGCTCGGGACCGCCTTCGAGGTACGCGAGGAGGCTGTCGAACTCGACCGGTCCGCGCATGATGTTGTCGACGGCGACCACCCCGCCGGGTCGGACCTTCTCGCGGACGCGCCTGAAGCCGTCGGCGTAGCGGGCCTTCTGGTGGTCCATCAGCACCACGTCGAAGGGGCCGTCGTACTCGTCGACGATCTCCATCGCGTCGCCCCGTCGGAACTCGGCGCGGTCGGCGATGCCCGCCCGCTCGAAGAACTCCCGCGCCATGTCGAGTTCGTCCGCGTCCACCTCGGTGAGGACGATCTCGCTCTCCGTGTGCATTCCCTGGAGGAACCAGTACGCAGAGTAGCCGAAGCCGGAGCCGAACTCGAAGATGCGGCGGGCGTCGGTGAGCCGGGCGACCAGACGCAGCACGCCGCCCGCGTCCGGCCCGATGATCGGAAAGCCGTGCTCCTCGGCGTACGCGGCCATCTCCGCCTGAATCCCGTCGTGGTCGGGGCCCGCCGCGCGGACGAACCGCGCGACGTCGTCAGTCAGCACCATGCCTGTGGTGTGGTACCGACGGACGCTTAAGGTCGGGGGTCGGTCGTCGCCGCCCACCGCCCTCGCCGCCGCCGTTTCAACACTTAAGTCCGCGACGGACCGACTTCCCCCCATGTTCGACCCCGACGACCTCGAGGAGATACGCTCCGCGAAAGAGGAGTGGGAAGCAGAGACGCTCGACCCCACGCTGGAGCGGTTCGGGGAGCGAAAGGAGGCGTTCGTGACCGACACCGAGGGCCAGGAGGTGGACCGCCTCTACACGCCCGACGACGTCGCCGACCTCGACTACGGGGAGGACCTCGGCTTCCCCGGCGAGGAGCCGTACACGCGCGGCGTCTACCCCACGATGCACCGGGGGCGCCTCTGGACGATGCGCCAGTACGCGGGGTTCGGGACGGCCGCGGAGACGAACGAGCGCTTTCTCTACCTGCTCGACCAGGGCCAGACCGGGCTCTCGCTCGCGTTCGACCTGCCGACCCAGATGGGCTACGACTCCGCAGACGAGATGGCCGCCGGCGAGGTGGGCCGCTCCGGCGTCGCCATCGACACGCTCCGCGACATGGAGACGGTGTTCGACGGCATCCCGCTGGACGAGGTGTCGACGAGCATGACCATCAACGCGCCCGCCGCGGTCCTGCTCGCGATGTACATCGCCGTCGGCGACGAGCAGGGCGTCCCCCGCGAACAGCTACGGGGGACCATCCAGAACGACGTCCTCAAGGAGTACGTCGCGCGCAACCTCTACATCTACCCGCCGGAGCACTCGATGCGGCTGGTGACCGACATCTTCGAGTTCTGCGCCGACGAGGTGCCGAAGTTCAACACCATCTCCATCTCGGGGTATCACATCCGCGAGGCGGGGTCGACGGCGGCACAGGAGATCGCCTTCACCATCGGCAACGGCATCGAGTACGTGCAGGCGGCGCTCGACGCCGGCCTCGACGTCGACGACTTCGCCCCGCAGCTCTCGTTTTTCTTCAACGCGCACAACAACATCTTAGAGGAGGTGGCGAAGTTCCGCGCGGCCCGCCGGATGTGGGCGACCATCATGGAAGAGCGCTTCGGCGCTGAGAACCCCAAGTCGAAGCAGCTGAAGTTCCACACCCAGACCGGGGGGTCGACGCTGACCGCCCAGCAGGTCGAGAACAACGTCGTCCGGGTGGCCTACCAGGCGCTCGCTGCCGTCCTCGGGGGCACCCAGAGCCTCCACACCAACGGGAAGGACGAGGCGCTGTCGCTCCCGACCGAGAAGAGCGTGCGCACGGCGCTGCGCACCCAGCAGATTCTCGCCCACGAGTCCGGGGCGGCAGACACCATCGACCCCCTCGCCGGGAGCTACTACGTCGAGTCGCTCACGGACGACCTCGAGGCCGAGGCGTACGACATCCTCGACGACGTCGACGAGCGCGGCGGGATGCTCGACGCCATCGGGGACGGGTGGGTCCAGCGGGAGATACAGGACGTCGCCTACGAGCGCCAGCGCGAGATCGAGGACGGAGAGCGCGTCATCGTCGGGGTCAACCGATACGAGGTCGAAGAGGAGGAGCCGGAGATAGACCTCGAAGAGGTCACAGCGGAGGACGAGCGCCGACAGCTTGACCGCCTCGAATCCGTCAGAGACGAGCGCGACGGGGAGGCGGTCGAGGCGGCGCTCGCGGCGCTCAGAGAGGCCGCACGGGGGGACGAGAACCTGCTCCCGTACGTCATCGACGCGGTGAAGGCGTACGCCACCGTCGGCGAGGTGAGCGACGTCCTCCGCGAGGAGTTCGGCGAGTACAAACCCGCCTGACCGTCTCCGCTCTGAGCGACGAGTACAGGCCCGCCAGACCGTCTCCGCTCTGAGCGGCGAGTACAGGCCCGCCAGACCGTCTCCTCGACAGTCTCCGCACGCCGGTCGATGCACCCCACTCGCTGCCGCGCGCGAACCGTTTTCACGTCAGGGAACCAAGGTGACGTATGGTCCGGAAGATACTCGTTCCGCTCAGGGACTCGAAGCTCTCGTGGAAGGCGTACCGGCACGCGCTCTCTGTCTTCACGGACGCCGACGTCGTCGTCATGCACGTCGTCGACCCGCAGGAGACACACTACGGCGAGGGGCAACTGCTCTACGACGACGACGAGTACGAGCGAGTCCAGGCCGACGCCCGGAACCTGCTGGAGGAGGCCAGCCGCGTCGCAGACGACGAGTTCGGTCGGAGCGTCGAGGCGGTGCTCGCGGTCAACCGCGTCCCGGAGGACGCGATTCTCTCGTACGTCGAGGACGCCGCCATAGACCACGTGGTCATCGGGAGTCACGACCGCAGAAACGTTCTCGACGTCGTCCTCGGGTCGGTGACCCGGTCGGTCGTGCGGAACTGTCCGGTGCCGGTCACGGTCGTGCGGTGAGCGGTCCGTAGCGACCCGCAGTGGGCAGCGGGGCGTCCGCGCGGTGGCGTCGCTCGGGATTTATCAGTCGTGCCCCCCTGGGTCGCACATGGAGTTCCACCACGCCGGGATCGCGACGCGGGACGCGGACGGACTCGCGGACCTGTACGGGTCGCTGTTCGGCACCCGTGTCGCCCACGAAGAGGAGTTCCGCGGGATGCTGGTCCGGTTTCTCGAACTCGACGGGGGGTACCTCGAACTGCTGGAACCGCGAGACGACGACGGGACGATAGCCTCGTACCTCGACCGGAACGGGCCCGGTCTGCACCACTTCGCGGTGGCCACCGGCGACATCGAGGGCGCACTGGAGACGGCCCGCGAAGCGGGGGTCGAACTGATAGACGAGCGGCCACGCCCGGGCGCGTGGGGCCACCGGGTCGCGTTCCTCCACCCGAAGTCGACCGGCGGGGTCCTGTTCGAGTTCGTCGAGGAGTGACCGATGCGCGATTTCCTCTCGCTCAGGGCGGCGGCGTCGCCGGACGCGATGGCGCTCATCGAGGCCGAATCGAGCAAGGGATGGACGTTTCGCGCACTCGACGCGGCGGCCCAGGAGACGGCGGGTCGACTCGCCGCGTTCGGCGTCGGGCCCGGCGACCACGTCGGCGTCCTCCTCCCGAACGACGTCAGGTACGTGTGGCTCGTCCACGCCGCCATGCGACTCGGCGCGGTCCTCGTCCCTCTCAACGTCCGGCAGACGCCCGCCGAACTGGCACCGCGGGTGGAACGGGCCGGCCTGAGCGTCATCGTCTGTCGGGAGGACACAGAGGAGGACGCCGTCGCCTCCGCGGGCGACGTCCCGGTCCTCTCGGTCGACTCGGCCGAGACGCGCGCCGCAGACGCCTTCGAGAACGCGGAGGCGGTCGACTTCGAGCCGATGCAGTGGGCGATGGACGACCCGCTCGTCGTGATGTTCACCTCCGGGACGACCGGGACGCCGAAGGCGGTCCGCCTCTCGATGGGGAACGTCCTCTGGAGCGCCATCTCCTCGGGCTTCCGCCTCGGCGTCGACCCCGGCGACAGGTGGCTCGTGACGCTCTCGCTCTACCACATGGGGGGACTCGCCCCCGTCTACCGGACCGCGCTCTACGGCTCGGCCATCGTCCTGCGCGAGGAGTTCGAGGCCGGGGCCGCCGCAGACGACATCGCCAGCTACGACGTGACCGGCGTCTCGCTCGTCCCGGTGATGCTCCGCCGGATGCTGGAGGCCCGGGGGACCCTCGCCGACTCGCTCCGGTTCGTCCTGCTCGGCGGCGCGCCGGCGTCGATGACGCTGCTCGAACGGTGCCGGAACTACTCGGTCCCGGTCTACCCCACCTACGGCATGACCGAGGCCGCCTCCCAGATTGCGACGGCGACGCCGGAGGAGACCTACGCCACCCCCGGAACCGTCGGGCGGCCGCTGTTCTTTACAGACGTCACCGTCCGCGACGACGACGGCGAGGAGGTCCCGGCGGGCGAGACCGGCGAGTTGGTCGTCTCGGGCCCGAACGTCGTGGACGGCTACTACGACGACCCCTCGGCGACGGCCGAGGCCTTCGACGAACACGGTCTGTGGACCGGCGACGTCGGGTACCGCGACGACGACGGCCGCCTGTGGGTCATGAACCGGAAGGACGACCGCATCGTCACCGGCGGCGAGAACGTCGACCCCGGCGAGGTGGTGGACGCCCTCAGGGACCACCCCGACGTGCAGGACGCCGCCGTCGTCGGCCTCCCGGACCCGGAGTGGGGCGAGGAGGTCGCCGCGCTCGTCGTCCGCCGGAACGACGCGGTGTCCGTAGACGACCTGCAGGCCCACGCCCGCGGGCGGCTCGCCGGGTTCAAGATTCCCCGCTTCGTCGCGTTCTGCGACGAACTCCCGCGGACCGTCTCCGGGACCGTCGAACGCGACGCCGTTCGCGAGAAGCTCTCGGTGCTCCGGGAGCAGACCACGGGAGAAGAACGGACCGGCCGCGAAGCCGACGACGACCCCGCCGCGTCGACCGGGGAAGCCCCCGAACTCGACCCGGACGCGGACGTCGGGTCGGACGACGGGACCCGGACGGAGCACGACCCGATGCAGTCGGAGAGCGACGTCGAGCAGCCGGAAGACGGCACCGCACGGTCGGGAGGTGGCACCGAACAGCCGGAAGACGACATCGAACGGTCGGGAGACGACACCGAACGGTCGGGAGACGACATCGAACGGTCGGGAGACGACATCGAACGGTCGGGAGACGACACCGAACGGTCGGGAGACGGCACCGACCGGTCGGAAGACGTCGATGCTGGCGGCTTCGAGTGGAGGGACGACGCCGCGACCGACGAATCCGCAGACGTGGACGTGGCCGAGTCGACAGACGCGGGCGTCGGCGACTCCCCGGACGGGAGCGCCGGTGGCTCGGTCGGTGGTGACGGTGCGAGCGCCGACGAGACCGCCGGGAACGCCGCGGACGAGACCGCCGAGAGCGCCGCGGACGACGGTGTCGACGCAGACGAGGGCGGACACGACGCGGGTGCAGACGAGACGGCCCAGTAGCGTAGACGGTCGGAGCAGTTCTCCCATCAGTCGGTGGTCCAGCAGTCCGGCGGCGGTCCAGCCCTCAGTCGGCGGCGACGGCGCCGTTCTCGGCCGGGGAGACGCTCCGTTCGAGGAGGACGACCCCCACGGCGATGCCGCCGCAGACCGCCGCGAGCGCCGGCCAGAGCAGGTGCGAGAGGCCGAGGTCGAAGAACAGGCCGCCGACGAACGCGCCGAGCCCCATCCCGAGTCGCTTGGCTATCTCCAGCAGCGAGAGCTGCGTGCCGCGCTCGCCGGCGCTCCCGAGGTCGCTCATCAGCGACGTCGTCAGCGGGGAGTGGAGGATCTCGCCGACGGTGCGCAAGACGAGGTGGCCGCCGACGAGGGCGACGCCCACGAGGACCGGCACGCCGTCCGCCGGCCACACGACGAGCATGCTGACGGCCCAGAACGCGGCGGAGACGACCAGTCCCCGCGTGCGTCGCCACCGGGTGACGGCGTCGACGACGGGCAGCTGGAGGACCACGATGGTCAGCGGGTTGAGGACGTAGAGCGTGCCGAGTTCCGAGGAGGTGAGTCCGAGCGTCTGCTTTGCGACGACGGGCACCGTCGTCTGCATCTGGGCGTACATGACCGCGAAGCCGACGTTCAGCAGGGCGAGCGCGAGCACTCGCCGCCGGGTTATCGCCCGCCCCCAGTCGCCGAACGACGCGGTGACTGAGACGTCGCGACGCCCGGCGTGCGTGCGCGAGATGGTGAGCGCGAGGACGACGGCGACGACGCCCGAGGTGAGGCCGTCGGCGATGAAGACGGCGACGCTGGCGACCTGATAGAGGAGGCCGCCGACGACGAAGCCCGCGCCGAAGCCGACGTTGTTGGCGACCTTCAGGAGCGCGAACCCGGTGTCGCGCCGGTCGGCCGTGGTCAGGTCGGCGACGTAGGCCTGCCCGGCGGGCGCGTAGAGGCCGGCGGTCAGCCCCCCGGCGGTGGCGACGGCGACGAACGCCCACGCGACCGAGAGACCGGGGACGGCGGACGCGAGTTCGGGGACGAACGCGAAGGCCGCGAGGCTCACCATCGAGAGCGCCATGCTCGCCACCATCACCGGCTTGCGGGCGTAGCGGTCCGCGAGGTAGCCCCCGACCGCCGTTCCGCCGGCGGTGGCCGCGCTCTTCGCGCCGAGACCCACGCCCACCATGGCCAGCGAGATGCCGACCTGCAGGTGGAAGTGGACCGTGGCGAACGGGTAGACCATCCCGGAGCCGAAGACGTTGATGAGCTGCCCGAGCGCGACGTAGTACACCGGTCGCTCGAAGCCGCGCACGGCGTCGACGGAGGGGCGTTTCACTGGTGTCCCGCTTCGGCGGTGGGTCACCTGAATCTACTGTTCTGCGAACGGCGACGCGACGTCTGGAATCGCCGCTCCGGGACGCGGCGACGTCGTGTCGGCCACCTGCGGTGTAATCGTGGAATTGAAGGGCTCGAGACGGCTAGCTACCCCGTCTGATGCAACGGACCGCCACGGAGCGGACGCGCTCTGCCAGAGGACTCTCCGGGGCGACCGTCTCGCCCCGTATCGGCACGCACGACGAGGGGCGGGCGTCCGAGGAGTCCCGGTAGCGTGGCTGGCGCACACGCGCTGGTGGCCGCCGGTGGACTCGTCCGCCGGTTCCACCACTACGGGCCGGCGCTGGCCGCGTTCGTCACGAACTTCCTCGCGACGTTCGGCGACAAGGGGCAGCTCGCCGTCGTCACCCTCGCGACGGTGTACGACGCCCGGCGGGTCTTCCTCGGCGCGGTCACGGCATTCGGCGTCTGGAACGCCGTCGAAGTGACCTTCGGCTCCGCCGTCGTCGACGCGGCACCCCCGGGGGTACTCGAGTACGTCACCGGCGGTCTGTTCCTCCTCTTCGGCGCGTGGGCCGGCTTCCAGGCGTACGACGTGCTGACCGGGGAAGACGCGGACAGGGACGGCGAGCGCCTCCTCCACCAGCTCGTTCCGGGCGACCTCTACGGGCGGGTGCAGGGGTCCGGCGCGTTCGCCGTCGCGTTCGTCACCATCGCCGTCGCGGAGTTCGGCGACAAGACCCAGCTGCTCACGATAAATCTCGCGGCGACGTTCCCGGACGCGCCGCTCGCGGTGTTCGCGGGCGCGTGGCTCGGACTGGCGCTCCGGACCGGCCTCGACGCGTTCGTCGGCGAGACCGTAGAGCAGTACCTGCCGGTCGGATACGTGCAGGGCGCGGCCACGCTGATTTTCGTCTCGGTCGGCCTCTTCGAGTGGGACGTCCTCACCGGTCCGGAGGTCGTCGTCGTCGCCGCGGTCGCCGTGGCCGTGGCCGTCGCGGGCGGCGTCTACCGGCAGGTCCGGACCCCGCGGGGGACCTGACCCACGCGTCGGGAGCCGCTCGCGGAGAGCCCGACCCGCGGCGGAACCTCTCGACTCACGAACAGTTATGCCGGAACCGACCCAAGGACGACCCATGCCGGAGGCTCGAATCGACCTTCTCGACCGCGGCCGCGTGCTGGCAGACATGAACTTCGTCGTCGACGGGTACGCGATGGGCACCGCAGACGACCCGAACCCCGAACACGAGATCGCCGAGTTCGTCGTCTGGAACGCCGTCGTCGACCACCCCGAGGCGACCGTCCTGTGGGACACCGGGTCCCACCCCGACGCAGGCGACGGGTACTGGCCCGCGGGGCTGTACGCCGCGTTCAAGCACGTCGACGCCGACGAGCACCGCCTCGACGACGACCTCGCGGCGGCCGGGTACGGCGTCGACGACATCGACGCCGTGGTGATGAGTCACCTCCACCTCGACCACGCAGGGGGGCTCCGTCACTTCGACGGCACCGACGTCCCGGTGTACGTCCACGAGGACGAACTCAAGTTCGCGTACTACAGCGCGAAGACCGACGAGGGCTCTATCGCCTATCTCGCGTCGGACTTCGACTACGACCTGAACTGGCGGGTCGTCCACCGCCACCGCCACACGGTCGCAGACGGCTTCGAACTCCTGCACCTCCCGGGGCACACGCCCGGCGTGCTGGGCGCACAGCTCGAGAGGCCGGAGGGGACGGTCCTGATTGCGGGCGACGAGGCGTACGTCGACGCCAACTACACCGACGAGGCGCCGCTCGGCCCCGGACTGCTCTGGAGCGAGCGCGACTGGTTCGAGAGCCTCCAGACGGTGAAGGAACTCGAACGGCGACACGACGCGGACGTCCTGTACGGCCACGACCTCGACCGGTTCCAGTCGTTCGAGGGCGGGTGGGGGTAGGGCGTCGTCAGTCGTCGACTGCGGCGCCGCCGACTCCGTTCGCGGGGGTCGTCGACCGGAGGCGACGGACGGCGAGCACGGCCGCGAACGCACCGAGCGGCAGGAGCGCGAGCACCTGAAACAGCCGCGCGTAGGTGCCGTTCGTGACGATCCAGCCGGCCAGCGACGCCCCGAACGCGCCGACGCCGAAGTTGAGTGCGAACACGAGCCCGAAGCCGACGCCTCTGCTCGCCGTCGGGATGTACTTCGCGACCAGCGCCGACTGCAGCGGCGGGAGCGTGAACAGGAGCGCGCCGAAGGCGATACCGGCGGCGAGAACGCCCCCGCCGGAGGCCAGCGACAGCGCGGCGAGGGCGGCGCTGGTCGCCACAAAGACGGCCGCGAGCACCGGCTCCGGGCCGAACCGCTCGCCGAGGTTGCCTCCGGCTATCTGCCCGACGGAGCCGACCAGCAGGACGACCGAGTAGACCCAGCGGCCGGGTTCGATGGTCTGGCCGAACGGGGTGAGTGCCGGGAGGGACGACGCCGCGTTCAGGAAGTCCGGGAGGAAGGTGAGCGTCCCGCGGTAGTAGAGTCCGCCGAAGACGTAGACGAAGACGATGGCCGCGAACAGCGGCGTCACGAACGAGCCGAGTTGCGTCCGGACGCTCCCGCTCGCCTCGCTCTTTCCGGGGTCGTCGTCGGGGCCGCGGCGGACGAACAGCAGTCCGAACAGGACGAGGACGCCCCCGAGCAGCGGGAGCAGCGTCCGCCAGCCGGTGAACGCGAGGCCGAGGGTGAGCACGAGCGGTCCGAGACCGATGCCGAAGTTCGCCCCGAGCCCGTGGTACGCGAACCCCTTGCTCGGCTCGTCCGCGTCGCGGCTGACGAGACTCAGCGCGGGGGAGTGATAGAGGCCAGCGCCGGCGCCGACGAGCGCGACGACGACGGCGAGCGACGGCACGCCCGAGACGAGCGGCGTCAGCGCGAGTGCGGTGCCGGTGGCGAACAGGAACAGCGCGATGAGCCGGTCCGCGCCCACGCGGTCGCTCAGCACGCCGGCGGGGAGCGCCGTCACGCCGAACAGGCCGGTCATGAGGGTGACGAGGAGCCCGAGTTCGTACCGGGTGACCGAGAACTCCACGAGCCATATCGGCACGAGAAGCGGGATAGAGAGCATCACCGCGTGACAGAGCGCGTGCGCCGTCGTCGTGTACCGGAGCAGGTGCCGGTCGTTCTGCGAGAGGTGCCCGTCGACGCCGAGTGCTGTCGCCAGTCGCGTTCCGAATCCCATTCTGACGTCTCCACCGTGTCGGACGGGAGAGCAAAGGCGTTCCGCTTCGACGACGGGGCGGAAGGCCGGGCCGGGTCGTCACTGCCCGGCTCTCGGTCCCGTGTCCCGGTCGAGTGCGCCGGTCGAACCGGCGTGGCGCGACCGCCGACCGCCGCGAAACCACTAAGACGTGTCCTCGACAGCCACGAGTATGCGACTCGAGGACTACTGGGGCGTCGGTCCGAAGACGAGCGAGCGACTCGCGGACGCGCTCGGCGTCGAGGCGGCCGTCGGGGCCATCGAATCGGCTGACATCCGGGCGCTCGTGGAGGCGGGCGTCTCGCGCGGGCGGGCCGTCCGCGTGCTCCGGCGGGCGAACGGCGACGCCCGGATGGAACTGCTCGCGACGGGCGACGTCCGGGACGTCTACGACGACCTGCTCTCGCTGGCCAGCGAGTACGCCCTCACGAGACACGCCGCCGACCGCATCCGCGTGCTGACGCCGCTCCCCTCCCGGGACGCACAGGAGGAGCGACTCGACGAGGTGCTCTCGGCGCGCGACGCGTGGACGCGACTCGACGACGGCGCACGCGAGGAGGTGGTCGCGGCGTTCGAGTCCTACGACGAGGCGGGCGGCACGCGCAGGGCGGCTGTCGAGGCGGCGCTCGCACTCCGCGAGGCGGGCCTCCGCGGGGGGAGTTTCGCCGCCCTCGACGACGTCGACGGGGAGGCCCTCCGGGCGGCGGCCGACGCCCTCCGGGACCTCGACGACGGGGAGGTCGCGCCGGGCGCAGACGACGAACTCGACCGGGCGCGGGAGCGACGCGACGGCGTGCGCGAGCTCGAGAACTCCGCGTTCGACGTTCTCGAGGAGATCCGGAGCCGGGGGGTCCGCGACCTCACTGCGTTCCAGAGCGCCTTCGCGGAGTACGTCGCACGCGAGACGGACCTCACCCGCGGCGAGGTGGAAGCCGCGGCCGAGGACGACGCCCGCGACGCCGCGGACTTCGTCAGCGCGTCGCTCCGGTCGCTCCTCGCCGACCTCGAGGCCGACGTCGAGGAGCGCGAACGAGCGGTGCGCGCGGACCTCGAAGCCGACGTGGACGCCGCCCGCGAGGACGTCGAGGCAGCCGTCGCCGCCGCGGACGACATCGCCTTCCTGCTCTCGCTCGGCCGGTCCGCGGCCGTCTACGACCTGACTCGACCCGCCTACGCGCCCGACGGCCTCGTAGTCGAGGGCGCGCGCAACCTCACCCTCGCCGGCGACGTCCAGCCCGTCACCTACGCCGTCGGCGACCACGACCTCCGGACGGCCGCCCCCGCGCCCCCGACCGGCGACCGGGTGACGGTGCTCACGGGCGCGAACTCCGGCGGGAAGACGACCCTGCTGGAGACGCTCTGTCAGGTGACGCTGCTCGCGGCGATGGGCCTGCCCGTGCCGGCGGAACGAGCCGCTGTCGGGCGGTTCGACGCCGTTGTCTTCCACCGGCGGCACGCGAGTTTCAACGCGGGCGTCCTCGAGTCGACGCTGAAGACCATCGTCCCGCCGCTGACCCGCGACGGGCGGACGCTCATGCTCGTCGACGAGTTCGAGGCCATCACCGAACCGGGCAGGGCCGCCGACCTCCTGAACGGCCTCGTCGACCTCACCGTCGACCGCGGGGCGCTCGGCGTCTACGTCACCCACCTCGCGGACGAACTCAGCCCGCTGCCCGAGGCCGCCCGCATCGACGGCATCTTCGCCGAGGGGCTGACGCAGGACCTCGAACTGGAGGTCGACTACCAGCCCCGGTTCGGTACCGTCGGCAAGTCGACGCCGGAGTTCATCGTCTCCCGGCTGGTCGCCAACGCCCGCGACCGGACCGAGCGACAGGGGTTCGAGGCGCTCGCCGCCGCCGTCGGCGAGGAGGCGGTCCAGCGGACGCTGTCGGACGCCCGGTGGCAGTCCTGACCGGCCTGCGCGACAAGAACTGCCGCTTCTGCGCCCCTTTAGTGTGCGAACCCCCCACACGGAGTCGATGGTAGACCCCACTTCGGACCTCGGCGAGGGAGCGGAGGACGACGCGCCGGCCTGCGCCACCTGCGGCGACTCCGTCTCCGGGACCGGGCGGCGAGTCACGACGCGCGTCGAGGACGGCCGTGTCGTCCACCGCCACTTCTGCAGCGACGAGTGTCTGGACGCGTTCGAGTCGTCGTAGCCCGCGGGTCGCACGCGCGAC
>JBDGSQ010000055.1:0-14024 GCA_042217455.1 Haloferacaceae archaeon
TTCGTCACCGCGCCGTTTGCGGCGGAGCCGAACGCCTCGCCGTACTTCGCGAGGACGCCGGTCGCGTAGTTGGGCGCTGGCTGTTCCCACGCCTCGCGGCGGGCGTCGAGTTCCTCGTCTGTGAGGTCGACCGATAGTTCGCGGTCCGGGATGTCGACGGTCACCTCGTCGCCCTCTTCGAGCAGGGCGATGGGACCGCCGACGAACGCCTCGGGCGCGACGTGGCCGATCATCGGGCCGCGGGTCGCCCCGGAGAAGCGCCCGTCTGTCAGGAGCGCGACGTCGTCCTCGTGGCCCTGTCCGACGACGGCGGCGGTGACGCCGAGCATCTCCCGCATGCCGGGGCCGCCGCGCGGCCCCTCGTTCCGGATGACGATGACGTCGCCGGACTCGATGTGACCCTCCTGGACGTAGGCCATGGCGTCCTCCTCGTTCTCGAAGACGCGGGCGGGGCCGGTGTGGTGGAAGGCGTCGTCCTTCGTGACCTTGAGGACGCCGCCGTCGGGCGCGAGGTTGCCCGAGAGGATGCGGATGGCGCCCTCCTCCTGGAAGGGGTCCTCGACGGGCCGGAGGAAGTCCGCCTCGACGTCCTCGTCGGGGGGCAGGTCCAGCGCCTCCAGTTCCTCGGCGACGGTCCGTCCGGTGACCGTCATCGCGTCGCCGTGGACGAGGCCGGCGTCGAGCAGGCGGCGGACGACGACGGGAACGCCGCCGAGTTCGTGGAGGTCGTTCATGACGCGGCTCCCGCCGGGCTGGAGGTTCGCGATCTTGGGCGTACGCCGGGATATCTCGTCGAACTCGTCGATGTCGAGGTCGATGCCGGCCTCGGAGGCCATCGCGAGCAGGTGGAGGACGCCGTTGGTCGACCCGCCGAGGGCGACCTGCACGGCGATGGCGTTCTCGAAGGACTCCTTCGTCAGGATGTCGGAGGGCCGCCGGTCGCTCTCGACGCAGTCCAGCGCGAGTTCGCCCGCGCGGCGGGCCACCGCGTAGCGCTCTTCGTCCTCTGCGGGCGGACTCGCGCTCCCGAGGGGGGCGAGCCCGATGGCCTCGCTGATGGAGGCCATCGTGTTGGCGGTGAACATCCCGCCGCAGGAGCCGGCACCCGGGCAGGCGTGTCGCTCCAGGTCGTCGAGTTCCTCGGCGCTCATGTCGCCGGAGGCGAACGCGCCGACGCCCTCGAAGACGTTCTGGATGGTGACCTCGCGGCCGTCGTGGTGGCCGGGGAGGATGGACCCGCCGTAGAGGAACACCGAGGGGAGGTCGGTGCGGATGGCGGCCATCATCATCCCCGGCAGGTTCTTGTCGCAGCCGGCGACGGTGACGAGCGCGTCCATTCGTTCGCCGAACGACACCAGTTCCACGGAGTCGGCGATGACCTCCCGGGAGATGAGCGAGGCCTTCATCCCCTCTGTCCCCATCGAGATGGCGTCCGAGATAGTCACCGTGCCGAACTCGATGGGCATCCCGCCCGCTCCGTCGACGCCCTCGGTGGCCGCGTCGGCCACGTCGTCGAGGTGGACGTTGCAGGGGGTGATGTCCGCTGCGGGGTTCGCGACCCCGACCATCGGGGAGTCGAGGTCCGCGTCGTCGTAGCCCATCGCGCGGAACATCGACCGGTGCGGGGCGCGCTCCGGCCCCTCGGTCACCTCCGTGCTCCGGAGTCGCGGGTCCTTGTCTCCGAAAGCCGGTTCGTCAGACTGCTCTCTGTCGCTCATATCTGCCCCTCACAGTCAGGACACATAAGTGACCCCGACCGAACAACGCCCGCTGTCTGACCGACCGCTCGCCGTCCCCCGCCGACGGCACCTCGGCCGCCTGCTCTCTCAGCGGGTCTGCTGGCGTTCCTCACTCCTCGTCGTCGTCTTCGTCGTGGCGGCGGGCGAGCCCCGACAGGTGACCGGCCTCGGGGACGATTATCTCCCCCGCGCCGAGTCGGGCGGCGTTCTCGCTCCCGGGCAGGCAGAACACGGGGACGCCGTCGGCGACGCCGGCCGCCGCGCGGGTACCGACAACGCGCGCGCCGATCTCGTCGTAGGAGAGCCTCCGGAACAGTTCGCCGAATCCCGGCAGTTCCTTCTCGAAGAGCGGGCGGACCGCCTCGACGGTCACGTCGTCCGGCGTGACGCCGGTGCCGCCGGTCGTGACGACCACGTCCACGTCGTCCCGCCGGACGAGCCTGTCGACGGTGCTCTGGACGCCGTCGAAGTCGTCCGCGATCAGGTCGCGCACCGCGACGTCGTGGCCCTCCGACTCGAAGGCGGAGGCGATAACGTCGCCGGCGGGGTCGTCGTCGAGCGACCGCGACGACGAAACCGTCACGATTGCGGCCCCCAGCGTCTCCACGTCGTGCGCGTGGTGGTGATGGTCGTGGTCGTCGTGGTGGTCGTGTCCGTGGCCGTGGCTGTGCCCCTGGCCGTCGTGTCCGTGTCCGTGGTGGTCGTGTCCGTGGTCGTCGTGGTCGTGTCCGTGGTCGTGGCTGTGCCCCTGGTCGTCGTGACCGTGTCCGTGGTCGTCGTGACCGTGTCCGTCCTGGTCGTGGCTGTGCCCCTGGTCGCGTCCGTGGTCGTCGTGTCCGTGGTCGTTCTGCGCGTCGCCGTCGGCGTCCTCGTCGGCCATACCCGTCGTTCAGTTCGCGTCCACCTAATAGTCAGGTTCGAGGGTCGCGGTGCCGTCTCCGTGGGGGTCGGCGGGATTCGAGCGCGTCTCCGTGCGGGGCAGTGGAGCGCCTGAACCTACGCGCCGGGGTCGAAGAGGTCCTCGATCCGGACCCCGAAGTGGGCGGCGAGTTCGAACGCCAGTTCGAGACTCGGGTCGTACCGCTCTCGCTCTATGGCGTTGATGGTCTGTCGCGTGACGCCGACCGCCTCCGCGAGGTCGGCCTGACTCTCCCCGCGTTTCTCGCGGAGTTCCGGGAGTCTGTTCTCCATGGTCACCTCCGCTCGACGAACGCGAACAGACCGTAGGTGGCGTACAGCACCGGGACGAAGAGCGCGATGGGCACGAGCCACGAGGGCCACTCGGTGACGCCGAGGGCGACGAGGGCGGTCACGACCGGGAAGAAGACGGCAGCGCCCACGCCGAAGAGGCGGAGCGTCCGGGCGGCGGCGGCGCCGCTCACCCGCCGGTCGCGCTCGTCGAACAGGGGGCCGTCGTGGCGGCGGGTGACCAGCACCGAGGCGAGCGCGAAGGCGTAGAAGCCCGCGACCCCGACGAGCGGGTAGCCGGCGACGAGCGCGCCCGCGAGGACGAGCCCCGAGAGCGCCCAGACGCCTGCGTAAGTGAGTCGATACCTCCGTTCTGCGAGTGCGCTTGCAGTCATTGTTGGGGACCTCCGTAAAGCACCGTTTCCGTAAAGCCCGCTTTACAGTAAAGCGTCCTTTACACATTCACTAAAACGTGTCGGTGCGGGACCAGCCACAGTTTTACTCCCGGCCGTGGTTGACCGGACCATGAAGGCGGTTCAGTTCACGGAACACGGCGGGCGCGACGTCATCGAGTACGGTGAGTTCCCGGACCCGGAGGTCGGGCCGAACGACGTGCTCGTGGACGTGAAGGCGGGTTCGCTCAATCACCTCGACGTGTGGACCCGCAAGGGTCTCCCGGGTGTCGACCTCGACATGCCACACGTCCCCGGGAGCGACGGGGCCGGGGTCGTCGAGGCCGTCGGTTCGAACGTCACGCGGTTCGAACCCGGCGACCACGTCGCGCTCTCTGCGGGGGTCTCCTGCGGCGAGTGCGAGTTCTGCCGCCACGGCGAGGAGGCGATGTGCGTGAACTTCCACGTCATCGGGGAACACGTCCCCGGCGTCCACGCAGAGCAGGCGGCGGTGCCAGAGGACAACCTCGTTCTCGTCCCCGACCACGTGGACTGGGCGACGGCGGCGGCCGCGCCGCTGGTCTTCCAGACGGCGTGGCGCATGCTGCTGAGCCGCGGTGACCTCTCGCCCGGCGAGTCCGTCCTCGTCCTCGGGGCGTCGGGGGGCGTCGGTCACGCGGCGGTCCAGATTGCGAAGTTCGCCGGCGCGGAGGTGTACGCCACCGCGAGCTCCGAAGCGAAACTCGAGTACGCCCGGGATATCGGTGCGGACCACGCGATAAACTACGAGGAGGAGGACTTCGCGTCGGCGATTCGAGAGCGGACAGGCAAGCGCGGCGTCGACGTCGTCGTCGACCACATCGGGGCGGCGACGTGGCGCGACTCGCTCAAGAGCCTCGCCAAGGGCGGCCGGGTGCTCACCTGCGGGGCCACCACCGGCGGCCGACCAGAGACGGACATCAACCGCATCTTCTGGAACCAGTTGCAGGTCATCGGGTCGACCATGGCGACCCCCGGCGAGGTCGACGACGTCCTGTCGCTCGTCTGGGACGGGACCTTCGAGCCGCGGGTCAGAGAGACGCTCCCGATGAGCGAGACGGCCCGCGGGCACGAACTGCTCGAAGACCGTGAGGGCTTTGGCAAGGTCGTGGTAATACCCGACAGTGAGTACTGACGACGACGGCTACGTTCACCGACCGGGAGAGCAGGACGGCGCGGAGTCGCGCGGCGCCGACGGCGAGGACGAACTCGGCCGCGCGGGCTGGGTTCTCGTCGCCGTCGTCGTCTTCTCCGTGCTGGTCGTCCCGGGGGTCATCTACCTCTATCCGGCAACGCCGGGAGAGGCCGGCCTCCCCTTCTTCGCGGCGATGCTGGCGCTGCCGATGGTGCCCGCACTCCTCCTCGGCGCGACGGCCGTCTGGTCGCTGGCGGCCCGCGGCGACTGAACCCGGCGACGTCGCGGCCGGCGGGGCGGCCCGGGCTGTCGGAAACCACTCCGTCCTCGACCAGTAACGGGCGAGCGTCAGCGACGACTCGCGAACGACGACCCCGCCGTCGGCCGACGGAGCGGTCTAGTTGTCGTTCTATATAAACGATTCCGCGAAGCCTTATCTCTCCCCGTGCGTGATAATTACACGCACAGATGTTCGAACGGTTCTCGGACGGCTACTACGTCGGACGACTGTACGTGGAACCCCACGACGGCGACCACGCCGTCATCCAGCGGACCGACCACGAACAGGTGAACGAGCAACTCTACACCGAGGGCGAGGGAGTAGAGCGCCTCGACGCACCCCTCGTGATGAAACTCGGCGGGACGCACTTCCCGGTCCTCGGCGACGAGAGCGTCCCGACAGGGACCCTCGCGGTTCCGAGCGGGCTGGGCGACGACTCCCTCCCCGACCGCCGACCGGTGTTTCTGGCCCGCGCAGACCGGGCGGCGGAGCTCCTCTCGTACTACGGCTATCGCCCCAGTCGCGGGACCTGAGGACGACGGTCCGGGTCCGGTCGCGCACCCGGTAGCCGGAATCTAGAAGTGACCGGGAGCCGGCGGTGGAGTCATGCTCGACGAGCTGCTCGGCCGCGCCGAGCTGAAAGAGCGCATCGAGGAACTCGAAGAGGAGAAGCGCCACCTCGAACGGCGGGCCGAAGCCGAAGAGGAGCGTCGGGCGGAGGCGGCGCGGAAGCGACAGGACGCAGAGGAGCGCGTCAACCGACTCGAAGACCGCATCGCCGACCTCGAGGGGCAACTCGAACGCGCAGAGGGCCCCGACACGGAGCGGGGGCTCCGCGGGACCGAGGACCTCCGCGGTTCGCGACTCGACGAGGTGCTCTCGCGCCTCCGCAGTTTCGAGACGGGCCCGGAGGGAGCGCTGACCGCGATGGTGACCGACGACCCGCCCGGGGAGGTCATCGACGCGTTCGGCGACACCGCGCACCTCGTCGACGACGCGGCCCCGTGTCTCGCGCTGACCGACGACGCCGGTCTCGTGTCCGTCGCCCTCCGACCGCCGATGCCCCCCGAGGCGTTCGCGGAGTGGGGAGGCGGGTTCCGACTCGAAGACGAGTGGTTCCTCCCGACCGGCCGCTTCGCCTTCGCGCTGGTCCGCTCTGACCTGTTCGCGCTCGGGGAGTACGACGGGTCCGAGCGGCGCTCCGCCGAGACCATCGAGAGCGACGTGATGAACGCCCACTCGAAGGGCGGATTCTCGCAGGCGCGGTTCGAGCGGCGGCGCGACCAGCAGATAGACGCGCACCTCGACCGGTGCCGCGACGCGATAACCGGACGGGAGGCCGACACGCTGGTCGTCGTCGGCGAGAAGACGGTCCTCCCGGAGTTCCGGGACGTCGCGGACGTGACCCGGCCGTCGGACGCCAGCGGCGACCCGGACGAGGCCCTCGCCGAGGCGTTCTCCGAGTTCTGGACCGCGCGCCTGTTCCTCCTCTGACGCCGCGTTCGACCGGTCTGTCCAATTCGCGCGACCGGTCTGTCCAATTCGCGCGACCCGTCTGTCCAGTCCGCGAGTTCTGTGAGCGACGGGTTCGTTCCTCTCCTGAGACCTGCCGTTAGCCGGTGTTTTATAACCGTCAACGACAATCGGGAACCAATGTCACTGACAGACGGGAAACTCTCTCGGGTGGCGATTCTGGCACACGAGAAGTTTCCGGACCGGGCGAAGACCGCGACTGGAATCATCCGCTACGCAGACTACGAGGTGACGGCCGTCCTCGACCGCGAGCGCGCGGGCGAACGCGTCGCCGACTACATGCCCGACGTGGCCGACGCGCCCATCGTCGAGGGGATGGAGGACGTCGGCGACGTGGACGCGCTCGTCATCGGCGTCGCGCCTATCGGCGGCGGCTTCGACGAGTCGTGGCGCCCGGACGTGCGCAACGCCCTCGAGCGCGGCATCGACGTCATCGCCGGCCTCCACTACTTCCTCACCGAGGACGAGGAGCTGGCCGAACTCGCCGCCGAACACGGCGCTGAACTCCACGACGTGCGCAAGCCGCACCCCGACCTGACCGTGAGCGAGGGAGTCGCCGACGAGGTGGACGCCGACGTCGTCCTCACCGTCGGCACCGACTGCTCGGCGGGCAAGATGACGACGACCCTCGAACTCGTCGAGGCGGCGCGCGAGCGCGGCGTCGACGCCGAGTTCATCCCCACGGGCCAGACGGGAATCATGATCGCCGGGTGGGGCAATCCCATCGACCGGGTCGTCTCCGACTTCACGGCCGGTGCCGTCGAGGAGATGATCCTGGAGAAGGGCGACGACCACGACGTGCTGTTCGTCGAGGGGCAGGGGAGCATCGTCCACCCTGCCTACTCGGCGGTGACGACGGGCATCCTCCACGGGTCGATGCCCGACAGGATGGTCCTGTGTCACGTCGCGGGCCGCGAGGTCGTCCACGGCTACGAGGACACGGCCCTCCCGCCGGTCGAGGAGTACGTCGACCTCTACCAGAGCCTCGCCGCGCCGGTCCACGAGGGCGACGTCGTCGCCGGCGCGCTCAACACGAAGGACCTCGGGAGCGACGGGGAGGCCCGCCGCGCGGTCGAGGCGTACGCCGACGCCCTCGGCGGGCCGGCGACGGACCCGATCCGGTTCGACGCGGACGAGATTCTGGAGGCGATACTATGACGCTCACGACCGAGTACGAGCGGGTCGAACTCCCGCTCGAGAACGCGTTCACCATCTCCCGGGGCACCCAGGAGGTCGCGGAGAACGTCGTCGTCAGCATCACGGACGAGGGCGGCATGACCGGCGTCGGCGGCGCGGCCCCGTCTGCCCACTACGGCGAGACCGCAGACACAGTCGAGGCGGTCCTCCCCGACCTGCTCTCGGTGGTCGAGGGGGTCGGCGACCCCCACGCGCTGACCGAGATCGAAGCGCGGATGCGCCACACCGTCAACGACAACCCCGCGGCCCGGTCGGCGGTCAGCATCGCGCTCCACGACCTCGCGGCCAAGCGCCTCGGCGTCCCGCTCTACCGCCTCTGGGGGCTGGACCCCGACGAGGCCCCGAAGACCTCCTACACCATCGGCCTCGACACGACAGAGCGCGTCGCAGAGAAGACCGCAGACGCAGTCGAGGCGGGCTACTCCGTCCTGAAGATAAAGCTCGGGACCGACCGCGACGAGGAACTCATCGAGGCGGTGCGGTCCGAAGCGCCGGACGCCCGCGTTCGCGTCGACGCGAACGAGGCGTGGACGCCGCGCGAGGCGGTACAGAAGACCGAGATGCTGACCGAGTACGACGTCGAGTTCGTCGAGCAACCGGTCCCGGCCGAGGACCCCGAGGGGCTGCAGTTCGTCTACGAGCGCTCGCCGCTCCCCATCGCCGCAGACGAGTCCTGCGTCACGCTGGAGGACGTCCCGCAGATAGCAGACCGGGCCGACATCGCGAACCTGAAACTGATGAAGACCGGCGGGCTGCTGGAGGCGATACGCATGGTTCACACCGCGCGAGCCCACGGGTTAGAGGTCATGCTCGGCTGCATGGTCGAGTCGAACGCGAGCATCGCCGCGGGGTGTCAGCTCGGCCCGCTGCTCGACTACGCGGACCTCGACGGGTCGCTCCTCCTCGCTGCGGACCCCTACGACGGGCCGAACCTCGAAGACGGCGTGATTCGACTCGGCGACGACCGGAACGGCACCGGCGCTCGACCGCAGTAACCGTCCGACCCGGAGCGACGACCGCGAGAAGAGCTCCTCGGCACGCGACGACCCGCTCAGGACTCGGACTCGCTCTCTTCTTCCTCGCGGAGTTCCTCTAGCTCCGCCTCGACGTCCTCGTCGCTCACGTCCGCGTCCTCGGTCACGTCCGCGTCGGCCGCCGCCGCCGCTGACTCCTCCTCGCCCGACGACGCGCCCATCTCCGCTTTCAGCGTCTCGAGTTCGGTCTCGACCTCGCGGTTCGACCGGCCGGCCTCCAGTTCGCGGTCGATGGTGTCCTTGTCGGACATGGCGTCGTCGAAGGCACCGGTGTCGGCGAGTTCGTCCATGGCCGCCGCGCGGGCCTCCATCTCGTCTGTGCGCTCCTCCGCGCGCTCGATGGCCCGGCCGACGTCCTCCATCTCGTCGCCCACGCCGGTCATCGCCTCCGAGACGCGGGAACTCGCCTGGGCGGCCTCGTAGCGGGCCTTCATCGTCTCCTTTTTCGTGCGGAACTCCTCGATGCGGCTCTGGAGTTCGTTCTTCTTCTCGACGAGGTCGTCCTGCGTGTTCTGGAGGTCGGCTATCTGCTCGTCGAGCTCCTCGATCTGATTCATCTTCGCCTGCTTCTTCTCGAGGGCCTGTCGCGCCAGGTCCTCGCGGTCCTGCCGGACGGCCTCGCGTGCCTGCTCGTTGTGCTTCTCGACGTTCTCCTCGAGGCGGCGCTTCTGGATTTCGAGGCGCTTCTTCTGGGTGGTGAGGTCCGCGATGCCCTGTTTCACCTGCTGGAGTTCGTCTCGCATCTGCTCGTAGGAGTAGTCGAGCGTCTCCGTGGGGTCCTCCGCTCGGTTGAGGAGGGCGTTCAGCTTCGAGCGGACGACGTAGGACGCGCGAGAGAGGATTCCCATACCACCATTTTGGCACGTCAGACTTTAAAACCTCACTCGTCGGGCTTTATACCGGGACGTGCGAAGGGGGCACGCATGAGCGACGAGACGGTTCTGATTCCGGGCGGACGGGACGTGAGAGCCACCCTCGACCGGAGCGGCGGCGGCGCGGGCGCTGGCGGCGTCGACGGCGACGATTCGGGCGGCGCGGTCGTCGTCGAGTGTCCGCCCCACCCCCAGCACCGGGGCACCCGGAGCGACGAGCGACTCGTCGCGGTCGCAGACGCCCTCGGGGACCGCGGCGTCGACGCGCTCCGGTTCGACTACGGAGCGTGGGACCGCGGATACGGCGAGCGCGAAGACGCCCGCAACGCGGTTCGCTGGGCGACGACCCGCTACGACCGGGTCGCCCTCTTCGGCTACAGTTTCGGCGGGGCCGTCTCGATACTGGCCGCCGCAGGGACCGACGACGTCGACGCCGTGAGCGCTCTCGCCCCCGCGTCGCGGCTGGCCGTCGACCTCGACGCGGCGGACGCTCTCGGCGACGTGGACGTCCCCGTACAGGTCGTCTACGGGACCCGCGACGACACCGCCGACTGGGAACCGGTCGTCGAGCGCGCCCGCGAGCGCGGCGACGAGGTGGTCGAGATGAGCGCCGACCACCACTTCGTGGGACAGGCCGGGAAGGTCGCAGACGCCGTCGCGTCGTTCCTGTCTCCGATCCTCCTCGGCGGCGACGTCCCCTGACCGATTGTGCCCCGCGGGTACGTCTCCTGACCGACTCCGCTCTGCGGGCACGTCTTCTGATCGACTCTGCCCCGCGGGACCGACCCCTGACCGACTGCGCCCTGCGCGGACTTCGAAAACGCCTTTCGCTGGGGTGGGCTCGTCTCTCGCATGCCCTCCAGACGAGAGACGCTCGCCGGCGCGGGCGCACTCGGTGCGAGCGCCGGCCTGTGGTGGCTGCTGACGGGCGAACCGCCCCACACCGACGACGTGATGCTGAAGCGCGTCGACGTCTCCTGGCGCGACGGCGACACCCGGTGGAACGGGTATCTGCTCCGGTCGGTCCACGGGCCGCGGGGCGAACTCGTCGTCTCGCACGACCCGTCGTACGTCGGTGAGTCGGTGTCCGGGTCGGGGCGGGTGGCCCTCTCCGAACGAGTCCACGAGCGACTCGAACGTCAGTTTCTCGACGTCGAGTACCTCGTCGGCGTCTGCGGGACGGCACCGGGTGACGACTGCGCCTTCGAGTCGCGGCGAGTCAGCCGTCGGGCGTTCAACCGCCTCCGGCTCGGCTGCCCGGCCACGGTCCTCGGCCTCGACGACGGCCTGTTCGTTCTCGACGCGACAGCGGGGTGCGGAGCGACCCGGGCCGTCGAGGTGAGGGCGTTCGACTTCGACCGGCGGCACGAGGGCCGCACCACCGGGGGGCGCGACTCACTCGGCTGACGCTGCGCTCTCGCGGTGGAAGTTCCGGAGGAGTCGGTCGCCGAAGGCCAGCACGAGGAGCGCACCGACGAGGTCGAAGGCGAGGTCGAACAGCGTGTCGTTGCGCCCGTAGGGGACGAGAATCGGCTCCAGCCCGACCCTGTCGGCGACGGCGTGGATGGCGTACTCGAGCAGCTCCCACAGGACGCCGAAGACTGCCACCGCGGCGATGACGCGGGGTCGGGGGTCGCGTCCGCGGCGGCGAGCGGCGGCGTGGACGCCGCCGCCGAGGAGCGTCGCCGAGTGGGTGTGCGTGACGTGGTCCCACCACCACGTGTCCTCGTAGGGGCCGAGCATGCCGACGCTGTGTGTCAGCAGGGCCGCGTTCGCGTACACGCGCTGCCACGGCCGGAACTCGACGTCGTAGTGTCGCTCCAGCGCTCCCGGGAGGAAGCTGAGGAGGACGGCGGCGAACGCGTTCACGACGGCGCCGAGGTTCCGCCGTCGGACGCCGACCACCACGACTGCGAGGATGGCGTAGCGGAGGCCGCGCTCTGCCTCCCGGGCCGCCGTCGTCCACTCCTCGCGCGTCGCGTCTGCGGTCACACTGTAATCTACGTGGGACGGCTAAAAACGTCTGACGGCGCACGCGAGACGGCGAACATCGTGTGGGTGCGAGACGCTCGCAGTCCGGACGTCGTAAGGCCGGCGTGAGGTCGGCGTGAGTCGGTGCGGGGCTCCGTGCGGCGGTCCGACTCTCCTTCCGGTGGACTGTCCGGACTAGACCCCCGCTGATTTAAGTCCTCGTCGCACACCGTCAGAACCGATGACCGAGGGGACGCGGCGATTCACGACGCGACGGCGGAGGGGACGAAATGAGTGACGTGACTGGGGACGCAGCGGCGGGCGACGAGACGGGAGACGCAGCGGCGGGCGACGAGACGGTGGACGCGGCCGCGGGAGACGGGAGCGACGACCCGCGGACGAGCGGTCGGAAGTGGCGCGTCCTCGGGATTCTCGCGGTGGCCGAACTGCTCTCGATGACGCTCTGGTTCAGCGCGTCGGCCGTGGGGCCGGAACTTGCGGAGGCGTGGGCCCTCTCCGGCGCGGAGACCGCGTGGCTGACGAACGCCGTCCAGTTCGGGTTCGTCGTGGGAGCGCTCGCGTCCGCGACGTTCACCCTCGCGGACGTCTTCGAGACGCGGTACCTCTTCGCCGCGTCTGCACTCGTCGGCGCGGCGGCGACCGGGACGATCGCCTTCGCGGTCGACTCGTTCCTCCCGGCGGTCCTCCTGCGGTTTCTCACGGGCGTCGCGCTGGCGGGGGTCTACCCGCCGGGGATGAAGATACTCGCGGGGTGGTTCGAGTCCGGGCGGGGGATGGCTATCGGCGTTCTCGTCGGCGCGCTGACGGTCGGTTCGGCGTCGCCGCACCTCCTCCGGGTGGTCGGCGGCGTCGGCAACCCCCGGACCGTGCTCGCCGGCGCGGCGGCGCTCGCCGTGGTCGGCGGCCTCCTCGTGTTGCTCGTCGAGTCCGGTCCCTATCAGGCGCCCACGGCCCCGTTCGACCCCGGCGCGTTCGGTCGCATCCTCCGGGACGGCCCGACGATGCTCGCCAACGGCGGATACTTCGGACACATGTGGGAACTCTACGCGGTGTGGACGTGGATTCCGGTCTACCTCGCCGCGAGTTTCGATGCCGGGACCGGCGGCACGCCGGAACTCGCCGCGCTCCTCACGTTCGCCGCGATCGCCGCGGGCGGCGGGGGCGCAGTCGCCGCGGGCGTCCTCGCAGACCGGGTCGGCCGGACGACGGTCACCAGCGCGAGCATGGTCGTCTCCGGCGCGTCCTGTCTCGCCGCGGGCGTCTTCTTCGGGGGGTCGCTGTGGCTCCTCGCGCCGTTCGTGCTGGTCTGGGGCTTCGCCGTCGTCGCGGACTCCGCGCAGTTCTCGGCGGCCGTCTCGGAGCTCGCAGAGGAGAGCTACGTGGGCACGGCGCTCACGCTCCAGACCGCCGTCGGCTACCTGCTGACCGTCGGGTCGATTCAGGCCACGCCGGTCGTCGCCGACGTCGTCGGCTGGCGGTGGGCGTTCGCGCCGCTGGCGGTCGGTCCGCTCGTCGGCACGCTCTCGATGCTCCGCCTGCGACGCCGCCCCGAGGCGTCGAACCTCGCGGGCGGGAGCGGGTGAGTCGCCCCGGGCGCTTCCCGCCGCCTCACTCGGTGGATTCTCTCGGCGGGCCTCCACTCGTCAGGTCCTCACTCGGCGGGCCGGTACTCGACTCGCTCGACGCTCCCGCGCCAGTACGGCAGGTCGCCGTCCGGGAGGTTCCACGCCGCCTCGCCGTCGAGGGGAATCCGCATCCCTCCCCTGTCGGCGTAGTTCCGGAACCTCCCCGTCCACCGCGTCGGTTCGAAGGCCCCGTCCACCTCGCGGTACCGGTCCTCGGAGACGACGCGCTCGACCAGGTTGCGGTCGTCGAAGTGGAACGCGAGCGAGACGGTGGTCCCGCGGTGGGTGAGCGTCGCCCGCGCCGAGGAGTCGTCTCTCGGTTCCCACTCGACGCCCTCGCCGGGGAGCAGCGCGGTGGGGAACCAGACCGCCTCCGCGAGATACCGCGACAGCTCGCCGGCGTTCAGTTCCGGGCTGGGCGTCGACGACGCGACCGGTATCGCAGAGAGCAGTTTCGCCCGGAGGAGTCCCTCGCCGCCCTCGTAGGCGTCGACGACGCGCACCGGGAGGAACGGGGCCACCTCGACGCGGGCGTCCCAGACGAACCCCGGAGGCGAGACGGTGTACCGCTGGGTCGCGGAGAGCGGCTTCCACGGCGAGTCCGCGTCGCCGAGGCGGAACCCCCCGCGCTGTCTGAGGGTCACGCGACTGACGTACGGCCGGCCCTCGGTGATGACCGTCTCCAGGTACCGCGCGACCGGGTCCGGGAGGCCTTCCAGGTCGCCGGCGGTGAAGACCCGGTCCGAGTCGCGTCGGGCGTCCGCGAGCAAGGCACCCGTGAGCGCCTCGACGTCCCGCCTCGTCCGCGACGTTCCGACGAGGATTGCCGCCCCGGCGGCGACGGCGGAGGCGAGTGCGAGCGTTCCGACGGCCCGGACGCGTGAGGAGCGCATGGCTCACGTTGGACCGCAGACGACTTCACGACAGCGGAGGTCAGCGTGGCCGGTGGCGACGCGGCGTCGACTGCGGGCGGTGGCGACGCGGCGTCGACTGCGGGC
>JBDGSQ010000055.1:14124-26378 GCA_042217455.1 Haloferacaceae archaeon
GTGGCGACGCGGCGTCGACTGCGGGCGGTGGCGACGCGGCGTCGACTGCGGGCGGGGACGGAGAGCGCGCAGGCGGGTCAGTCGTCGTCCAGCAGTCCGAGTTCCTCGGCAACGAGGTCGGCGATTCGGTCTGCGACCTCCGGATCGACGTGGGCCTGCTCCTCGCCGTCGTGTAGCCGCTCGTTGTGTCGCTCGACGGAGTCGGCCACCTTCGAGAGGGGGACCCGCGCAGTCGTCTCGCACGCCGGGCACAGTATCGGAACTCGCGGTTCCTCGTCTGGGTCACTCGACATCGGTCTCTCTCCGACTGTCTCGTGTAGACGGGTAAAACGCGCTCGGTTCGGGCAACCGCCCCCACCACCTCCGCCGGGTGAGCGTCACGGGCCGCTCCGGCCGGCCGGCGTCACGGCTCGCTCACCGAGGTGAGCGTCACGACTTTCCCCGCCCGGCGTCTCGTCCCGACCGATGAGCAGGATTCGGCCGCCGGAACTCGAATCGCGTCTGGAGAGCGGTGAGGAGCCGTACGTCCTCGACGTTCGGCCCGAGGCGGACTACCGGGCGGAACGAATCGAGGGGAGCCACAACGTCCCGGTCTACGGCGCCCTCCGGGACGGCGACGACGACGCCCTCCGCCGACAGCTGGACGGCGTCCCCCGCGACCGGGAGGTCGTGACCGTCTGCAAGGCGGGGATCGTCGCGCGGCGGGCGACGAGCGTCCTGCGCGAGGAAGGCTACGACGCGGTGACGCTCACGGGCGGGATGCGGGGCTGGACCGGGTACCAGAACGGGTCGTTCCGGTACCGGGTGCTGTCTGCCCTCTGGCGACTGGTTCCGTAGCCCGCGAGCGCATCACGGAGCGGTCGCGACTGGCGGTCCGGGAGCGGCGTGCGGTCCGGGGGCGGTCTGCGGTCCGGGAACGGCCGACGCTCACACCGCGACGACGTCTCCGTCGTCCGGGACGACCACGTCGTCGACGGCCTCGCGGAGGTCGGCCCGCGAGAGGAGGCAGTGGTTGATGGCGTCCGCGTGGACCGCCACGACCGGGCAGTCGGCGTGCCGGCGGACCGCGCGAACGTCCGCCTCGTCCATGGTTATCGGGTCGCCCTCGAGGAACCGCGCCGCGCCCGCGTTGACGACGACGGCGTCGGGGTCGCGTCGGTCTATCGCCTCCGCCACGGCGTCGTACCAGACGGTGTCGCCGGCGAGGTAGACCGTCCGGTCCCCGTCGAGGACGAACCCCGAGACCGGGGCCATCCGCTCTGCGAGGTCGCCGTGGCCGTGTCGCGCCGGCGTCCGGGTGACGGTCACCGCTCCGAGAGTGGTCTCGTCGGTCACGGGCCGGACGTCGGTGAACCCCTCCTCGCGGAACGCGTCCGCCTCCGCGGGCTGGCAGAGCAGCGGCACGTCCCCGGCGAGGGACTCCCGTGCGGCGTCGTCGAAGTGGTCCCGGTGGCGGTGGGTGACGAGGACCGCGTCGTACGCCAGTTCGACCTCCGGGAGCGGGACGAGCGGGTTCTCGCGCTGGTTCGGCGTGTTCTGAATCGGGGGGAACGACGCCGGCGGGCCGAGCATCGGGTCGACGAGGACGGTCACGTCGCCGACGGAGACGAGGAGCGTCGCGTGGCGGAGGAGGCGGATGCGAGCCATACCGCGGGCTTCGTCGTCCGCCGGGTAAAGGTTCGCGGCGTCTCTCTGCGGTCGCGTCTCGCCGGACGCGTCGCGCGACTCGCCGCGGTCGGCAGGGCGCCCCGTTCGCGCCATCCGGAACGTCTTTTCCGACCCGTGCCGAATCACGCCCATGGATGTACGCGATATCGCGGACCTGCGGCCCGCAGAGCGGTCGGCGCTGTTCGACCGCGACGCGGGCGTCGAGGCGGTCCGCGGCGACGTCAGGGACATCGTAGCGCGCGTCCGCGAGGAGGGCGACGTCGCGGTGCGCGACTTCTCGCGCGAGTTCGACGGCGTGGAGGTCGGAAACCTCGACGTGACCGCGGACGCGGAGCGGGCCTACGACGAAATCACAGACGACGTCCGGGACGCGATAGAGGAGGCGGCGGCGAACGTCAGAGAGTTCCACGAGACGCAGGTGCCCGAAGACTGGCGCGACGAGTTCGGCGGCGGGACCGGCCGACGCGAACTCGGGCGGCGGTTCAGACCGCTCGACCGCGTCGGCGTCTACGCCCCCGGCGGCACGGCGGCGTACCCCTCCAGCGCGCTGATGTGCGTCGTCCCCGCGAAGGTGGCCGGCGTCGACCACGTCGAGGTGGCCACTCCCCCGGCGGAGACGATGAACCCCGTCACGCTGGCGGCCATCCACGTCGCGGGTGCGGACGCCGTCTACAGCGTCGGCGGCGCGCAGGCCGTGGCGGCCCTCGCCTACGGGACCGAGACGGTCCACCGGGTCCAGAAGGTCGTCGGGCCGGGCAACCGGTGGGTCACGGCCGCGAAGGCCGAGGTCCGCGGCGACGTGGAGATAGATTTCCTCGCCGGACCGAGCGAGATTCTGGTCGTCGCAGACGAGACGGCGGACCCGGCGTTCGTCGCCGCCGACGCGGTCGCGCAGGCCGAACACGACCCGAACGCCTCGGTCGTCGTCGTCACCGACGACGCGCAGACCGCGGCGGCCGTCGCAGACGAGATCGAGTCGCAGGCCGCCGGCAGAGAGCGCGAGGACGTGATTCGGGACGCGCTCGGCAGCGACGCCAGCGGGGTCTTTCTCGCCCGGTCGATGTCCGAGGCCGTCCTGTTCGCAGAGGAGTACGCCGCAGAGCACCTCTCGATACAGGCCGCGGACGACGAGGAACTGCTCGACCGCATCGACAGCGCAGGCAGCGTCTTCCTCGGCCCGTACACGCCGGTCGCCGCCGGCGACTACGCCTCCGGGACGAACCACGTCCTCCCGACCAACGGCGGGGCGCGCCGCCACGGCGGCCTCTCGGTCGACACGTTCCTCCGGTCGACCACCGTCCAGCGACTCGACCGCGAGGCCCTCGACTCGCTCTCTGCGACCATCACCACGCTCGCCGAGGCCGAGGGGCTAGAGGCCCACGCGGAGAGCGTCCGCCGGCGGTTCGAGTCCGAGTGACGACAGCGGTCCCCCGCCCCGCCGTCGCGGCTCCGCGGCGGCCGACAGGGCCCGGGACCGAACGACTTTGCCGCAGTGCCCGCAACAGGCTCTCCATGCAGGACGTCTCCGAACTCAGGCTGCTGGAAGTGAAGACGTACTTCGACGTCGTCGCGGGCCGCGAGTCAGAGCGGCTCCTCCGGGCGCGCTCGTTCCACAACCTCGGTGAGTGGGAGCACGCGGACTACGAGCGACTGGTCGACACGCTCGCCGACGCCGGAGCGACGAGCAGTTTCTCGTTTCTCGGCCGCGACGCGGCGCGCTACGCCGAGACCGTCGAACTCCTCGACGACGCGGGCCACGAGATAGTCCTCCACGGCCACCGCCACGTGGCCTGCGCGGACCTCTCGTACGATCTCGCCTACGAGAATCTCGCGCGCGGACTGGACGCGATAGAAGACGCCGCCGGGGTCACCCCGCGGGGGTTCATCGCGCCTAGACAGGAGGTGAACGCCGCGACGCTCCAGGCGGTGGACGAACTGGGTCTCGAGTGGGTCCTCGGGCGGACCGACGCGGAGGTCCCGGCCGGCGTCGACTTCCGCGAACCGGCACACCCCTACGACCTGATACTCCTCAACGAGGGCGCAGACCCGCCGGAGGCGTTCGACCGCATCCGCGAGCAGACTCGGGAGGGGACCGCGCTGCTCTTTCACCCCAACATGCTCGCGTACTACGATGCCACAGACGAGTTCGAGTCGTGGCTCGAGGAGACGCGTCCCGTCTCGGTCGGAACGGTCTTCGAGGAGGACGGCGTGGGGCTGCTTCAGGACGCGATGCGACCGCTCAGAGTCGAGTGAGTCAGTCTCGCCCTCGCTCACGGGAGCGACGTCGCAGGTGCACCTCACGGGAGCGACTGGCGACGGGAAGGCCTATCTTTCGGAGGCGACGCGGGGCCTACCCTTCGCGGACGACGCCGGGGGTCTCTCCCGGCCCGTCGCCGAAGGCGCTCACGATGGCGACGGTCACGACGAGCGCGAGGAGGGCGACGGCGGCGACGGCGAAGAAGGCCGTCGAGTTGCCCCGCGTCTCGATGAGGTAGCCGAACAGCGGCGGGGCGATGGCGCTCCCGAGCATGATGCCGACCGTGATGACCGCGAAGCTCTTGCCGACCGAGTCAGACGGCGAGTAGTCGTCGGTGAGTTTCGAGCGGGCCGGCCCCGAGAGGCTCCGGGCCGCGCCGATACAGAGCATCGCGCCGATGGCGACGGCGGCCGGGACTACCTGGGCGGCGACGACGCCGAACAGGACCACGAGGGCGGCGTAGCTCCCGATCATCACCGGCCCGGGGGCGATGCGGTCTGCGAGGTCACCGCCCAGCAGGATGGCGGCCGCGCTGACGACGAAGACGCCCGTGAGCGTGAGATTCGCCGTGTCGAGGGCGACCCCGTACCCGCTCGTGAGAAAGACCACGGCGTAGGAGGTAAAGCCCCAGTTGGCCGTCGAGGTGACCAGCGAGAGGAACGCGAGCGCGAGAATCGCGGGTGAGGAAGCGAGCGTCCGGAGCTCCGAGCGGACGCGCTCTCGAATCGGGGGGGAGGTCGCGGGGGCTGCGCGCTCTACGTTCGGTGCCGTCACGTCGTCGCTCACGCGGCGCGCGAAGTACCAGACGACCACGACGCCGTAGACCAGCCCGAACCCGCCGATGAGGCCGACGGCGTGCCGCCACGTCAGCCCCGACAGCGAGACGACTGCGGTGATGAGCACCGGCGGCGCGGCGAATCCGAGGTTGCCGCCGAAGCCGTAGACAGAGAACGCCCGCCCGCGGTGGCGCTCGGGCGTCGCGTCCGAGAGGAGCGGGTAGTGCGTCGGGTGGTGGCCGGCGACCCCGACGCCGAGGAGCGCCTGCCCGACGACCAGCCACTCGAACGAGGGGGAGGCGGCGATGAGAAGCGCGCCGGCGGAGCCGACGAACGACGAGAGCGCGAGGGCGATGGTCCGGTCGTAGTTGTCGGCGAGGTAGCCGAACGGGAGCTGGAACGCCGTGTTCGTCACGCCCTGCACGCCCAGCGCGATGCCGAGCGTCGCCAGCGAGACGCGGAAGTCCGTGGCGAGAATCGAGAGGATGGGCGGCAGGAGGACGAGGTACATGTGGTTGACGAACTGCGACCCGCTGATGAGTCCCACGACGGCGAGGCTCTCACGCGGCACGTCCTCGACGGAGAGTTCCGGCAGCCCAGACATCTGACGTGGTGCACGACTCCGCCGCCCCAAAGGGTAGGTGTACCGGCAAACGCCACGGCCGACCCCGGCGTCGGGAGGGGGTCGGTGGAGCGTGAATTCCGCACCTCGACAGATATACAGACCCGGCATACTGGGGGCGTCACAGTTAACAGGCTCCGTGCGATACACTCACAGCATGAGTACCGACTCGGCAGGTGGCGACCCCGAACCCCCCGTGACTGTCACGCAGGACGCCGCCGAGCAGGCGCTCTCGCTCATGGACGGCGAGGGCATGGACACGGACGTCGCAGGGCTGCGGCTGTTCGTCCAGCAGGGCGGCTGTGCTGGCCTGTCCTACGGGATGCGATTCGAGAGCGAACCGGAGGCCGACGACACCGTCGTGGAACGCCACGGCCTCAACGTCTTCGTCGACCCGGCGAGCATGAACTACATCTCCGGCAGCACCCTCGACTTCGAGTCAGGACTGCAGGCGGAGGGGTTCCACGTCGAGAACCCCAACGTCGTCTCGGAGTGCGGCTGCGGCGAGTCGTTCCGCACGTGACCGACCGCGCGGTCCGGGCGTTCCCCGCGGCCCCGGCGGAGGCGCAGACATAAATCGCCCGCCCCCCAACGTCGCCACAGACATGGAAACGGAACTGGAGTCCGGTACCACGCCCGCAGGCGAGACAGTCTACGTCGACCCCACGCTCGGAGAGCGCGGGTCGGAGGGACCGTTCTTCGTCGCCTACCTCTCCCCCGACCGGGAGACCCGGTGGGGCTACTTCTGTGCGAACTGCGAGAGCTTCGACAACGCGATGGACTCGATGGGGCGGCTCCAGTGCAACGTCTGCGGGAACCTCCGCAAGCCCGACGAGTGGGACGCCGCCCACGAGTGACGGCGGCGCTCTCGCCCGACGTTCTCTCTCGCCTGAGATTTCCCCTCGTCCGAGATTCTCTCGGCTGATACTGTGGTAAAGCTTATCATGGTATCGGTCCTATCTCCGCGTACATGGCCCCTGTTACCATGCCACCGGTCGAGGAGGCCAAGACTGTTTTCAGCCGGCTAGGGTACGACGTCTCGGGCAACGGGACAGAGCTTCGCGCCGAGCGGAAGTGGCGGACGGTCCGCGTCGTCGCCCTCGACGGGTCGTTCCCGGACGAGCCGAACGTACTCGCAGACGGAGGCGTCGAGGCAGAGGGCGGGCTCCGCTGTTTCGTCACCTGGTCCGACTACGCCACCGACCTGCTCTCGACGCTCGAACGACAGAACCTCTCGTTCGACTGGGCGCTCGTCGGCGTGGACGAGGACGGCGACTACGACGTCGTCCGACCGAGCAAGACGCTCGCCACCTGACGCGGGCTGTCGGAACTGTTCTCCGGTTCTCACCGCCACGGCGATTCGTTCGGACCTGTCGCTGTGAGCGGCGTCGACATGTCGGTCGCTACCACGTGCGCCGAGGAACTTATGCGCTCGGGCGGCGGAGGATACTATCAGATGTTCGTCGGTCACGCTCTGCTGGCGTTCGCCCTCGTCACCGCGCTGTCGACACTCGGCGGTGTGTCGCGGCGGCGGGCGGTGCAGTACGGGGCGCTCGCGGGCGCGTTCGCCGCCGTCCCGGACGTGGACATCGTCTACGCCCTCGTCGGCGTCGTGCGGGCCGACACCACGGCCCCGGTGCGCCTCGCGGAGACGTTCTGGGCGACGGGCAACGTCGTCCACCGGGGCGTGACCCACTCGCTCGTCGTGGCTCCGGTGGCGGCGCTCGCGGCAGCGACGTGGGCCGCGGGAACGACGTCCGGTGACCGCCGGGTCCGCGCGGCGTCGAGGGCGGCCGTCGCGCTCCTCGCGCTCTCTACTGTCGCCGCCGTCACGACCCTGAGCGGCGGCCTCGCCGGCGTCGTGACCGCCGCCTTTCTCGCGGCCGTCCTCGCCGTCGCCACCGCGGCCCGGCGGCACGTGAACGGGGCCGGACGCGTCTTCGCCCTCGCGCTGTTCGGCATCGCGTCGCACCCGTTCGGCGACCTCTTCACCGGCACGCCGCCGGCGATGCTCTACCCCTTCGACGCGACGCTCGTCGCCTCCCGCGTGACCCTCAGTCCGGACCCCACGCTCCACCTCCTCGCCGCCTTCGCCATCGAACTCTCGACGGCGTGGCTCGCGGCGGGCGTCGTCGCGTACCTGTGGGGGGTCAGACCGACCGTCTCGCGCTGGCCGTTCAGCCGCGCCGAGGGCGGGGCGGCGGTGCTCCCCCGGGCGACCCTCGCGGCCGGGTACGCCGCGAGCGTCCTCGTCATCCCGGCCCCGACGCTCGACCTCTCGTACCCGTTCGTGTTCAGCGTCCTCGCGGTCGGGTCCCTCGGCGTCCTCCCCCGGGTCCGCCTGGTCCGACCGCTCTCCGGGGGCGCGGGACGCGACCCGACCGTCGCGCTCCCGGACGCGGCCACGGCCGCGCTCACCGGCCTGACCGCGATAACCGTCGCTGCCGCCGCCTACGCCCTCGCGTACGCGTGGCTCTCCGGGGCGCCGCTCCCGGTCTGAGTGGCCGGAGGGTACAGAGTGGCGCTCCCGGTCTGCGTCGCCGTCCCGGCGACGCCGGCGACCCGGCGGTGACTCGTTTCGGCGAAACGTTTTGACGCCTGATTCCTTACGCCACGGTATGACACAGTCGGGGCTCCGCGACGTGGTGGAAGACGCGCGGGTCAACGCGGTTCTCGGGTGGTTGCTGGTCGCGTTCCTCGTCGCCACCGCGGTGAGTACGCTGTTCGACGGCGAAGTGCTGTGGGCCGGCTTCACGCTCTTTCTCGCCGCCGTCTCGCTGGTCCCGGTGGTGGCTTACCGTCACGTGCGGTCGATGCTCCCGTGGGAGATTCTCGCGCTCGCGGCCATGCCGGTCATCGCCCGCGCCTTCCTGCCGGGAGTCACCGTCGGGACGGTCACCCTCACGGGCCGGGTTACGACGTACCTCTCTGTCGCCGCCGTGGCGCTCATCGTCGCCGTCGAACTCGACCTGTTCACGCCGGTGAAGATGAACCACGCCTTCGCGGTGTTCTTCGTCGCCGTCGCCACGATGGCGACCGCGGGGGTCTGGGCGGTGATCCAGTGGCTCTCGGACGAGTTCCTCGGCACGGCGTTCCTGCTCAACGGCCGGCCGGAGCGGCTGGTAGAGCGCGCGCTCATGTGGGACTTCGTGGCCGCGACGGTGGTGGGCGTCCTCGCCGGTCTCGTCTTCGAGTACTACTTCAGGCGGATCGCCAGCGGGGAGGAACGGCTCCCGACCGAGATAGAGGAGGTGCTCTAGGTGCGACTCCGCGACCGGCTGGGAATCAGCGCCGAACACCAGCGGCAACTCTCGCGGGCGATGCAGGTGATACTGCTCGGGTTCGTCTTCATCGGTATCGACCGGGGGAGCCTCGGGATAATCATCAACGCCGCCCTCGCCCTCGGCGTCACGTACCTGCCAGCGATCCTGGAAAGCGACTACAAGATTCCCATGGACGCGGGGCTCACCCTCTGGATCACGACGGCGGTCTTCCTGCACGCGTTCGGGACGGTCGGCATCCCCGGCACGACGCTCGACAGCTTCTACCGCAACGTCTGGTGGTGGGACCACGTCACACACACGCTCTCGTCGTCCATCGTCGCCGCCGTGGGCTACGCCACCGTCCGCGCCATCGACGTCCACACCGACGCAATCTACCTCCCGCCGCGCTTCACGTTCGTGTTCATCCTGCTTTTCACCATCGCCTTCGGGGTGGCGTGGGAGGTCATCGAGTTCACCGTCTCCGGCGTCAGTTCGCTCGCCGGCTTCGGGAGCGTCCTCACCCAGTACGGACTCGGCGACACGATGCTCGACCTCCTGTTCGACATGCTCGGGGGGGTCATCGTGGCCGTCTGGGGGACGGCGTACCTGACCGACGTGGTCGGGGCGCTCACCCGTCGCCTCGACGGAATCCGAACGCAGTCGTAGTCGCCCAGGGGGGTCTATGTTCGCCCGTGGGTGGATGTTCGTTCGTGCGTCGATGTCGCGTCCCGGGTGCGGGTCCGAGGACCGGTCGACGCGTGATTTTTTGTCGGAGCCCGACGTACTGAGTACCGCGATGGTCTTCAAGAAAATCTCCCTCGTGGGTCGGAGCGGAGAGAGCTTCGACGCCGCCGTCGACGACGCGATAGACCGCGCACAGAAGACGCTCGACGACGTCCACTGGGTCGAGGTGGAGGAACTCGGCGTCGAACTCGCGTCGGTCGAGGGCAGAGAGTACCAGGCGGAAGTCGAAGTCGCCTTCGAACTGCAGGAGGGCGAAAGTTAAGGCGGAACGTTCAGGGTCACGAAGCATCTGGGTGAGAGCGATGACGCTGGTCGTCGTACCCGTCCGGTACCCGCTCTCACGCCACTCGAAGGCCACCCTGCGTGAGGCGATTCGCATCGCCGAGGAGCGCGACGCGGACCTGACGGTCCTCCACGTGGACCTCTATCAGGACAACAAGGGCGTGACGCGCGCGGACCTGAAGGCGGCGGTCGAACGGGCGTTCGGTCGCCTCGACCGCACTCGATTCGTCGTCCGCAAGGGGTTCCTCGTCGAGGAGACGATACTCGAGGAGGTCGCCGCAGAGGGCGCGGACGTCGCGGTCATCGGCTCGAAACAGGCTGGCCGCTGGCGGCGGATGCTCCAGCGGTTCTACGACGAACCGGACATCGAGACGTACCTCCGGGAGAAGCTCGACGCGACGGTCATCACGGTCAGCGCGACGTAGCCGACCGCGATACCTCGTCGCGTGAACAGCGCGGCGCTGTGCGCCGCCGGGACGGCCCGCCGCGTGGGTCACACGACCGAGCGACCTCCGACGGCGCAACGGCGGGGCGTCCCGGTCACCTCGACCCGGCGTCCTTCGACGACGTCGGGCCGGGTCCACCGGTGGCGTCCTCCGTCGAGTCGGGTTCGTCCGCCGGCCACGTCCGGCCGGTTCCTCGCTCGACTTCCACCTGCGCCGACCCGCTGGTCTCGTCGAAGACGAGGTGCTGGTGTGGGTAGGCGATCTCGACGTCGTCTGCCGCCGCGATGCGGTCCCATATCTCGGTCTGTACCTCGGACTGCACCGACGGGAGGCGGTAGGGCTTCTTCGCCCAGTACCGGAGCTTCAGGAGGACGCCGTTGTCGGCGTAGGAGTCGATGAGGCAGGTCGGCGTCGCCGGGTACCGGGCGCTGCCGATGCGGACGTCCGGGCCGCCCTCGAGGACGCCGTCGACGTCGCTGGCGGCGCGTTCCATGATGGTCCGGGCGCGCGTCAGGTCGCCCTCGTAGGTGACGAGCAGTTCGAGCGAGAGGCGGGTGCGCTCGTCCTCCGCGGAGAAGTTCACCACGTCGCGCTCGCGGATGCTCGAGTTCGGGAGGACGAGGAAGGTGTTGTCGAGGGTGAACACCTTCGTGTACCGGATGGTTATCTCGTCGACGAACCCGCGGGTCCCGTCGTCGAGTTCGATCATGTCGCCGATCTCGTAGGGCTGGTCGGCGAGGACGAACAGGCCGTTGACGACGCTCCCGGCGACGGGCGCGAGGACGATACCGAGGACCGCGGAGAAGACGGTCACAGAGAGGACGAAGTCACCCAGTCGGTAGCCAAGCAGCGACGCCGCGACGAGCGACGTGACGACGACCGTGGTGACCCGAATCAGTCGGAGGACCGTCTGCGCGACGCTCTGTCGGTGGAACCGGCGCGCGACCGGCCGGCCGAGCAGGCGGACGAGGAACTTCGAGAGGTACACCCCGGCCGCGACGATGAGGCCGGCGGCGACGAGTTCCCACCCCGGAAACGTCGCCCACTGCGGCAGCAAGTCCGTGACGACGTGGTGGGTCGTGGTCTGCCCCGTCGGCGACACCGGCGTCGTCGTCGGCGTCGTCGCGGCGGGGAAGGCACCCGGAGACATGGGGTAGCAGTGTCACCGTCCGGAAAAAAGAATTGTCATCCGTCCACACCGGCGGGGCGGCGCTGACGGGACAGTCGTCGCGGCGGCACGCGGCCTGCCCCGGGTATCGTCTGTCACCCGCGCCACCGGCGCCGAAGTCGGGTGTGACGCCCGCGACCCGGGTAATTGCTAAGGGACGTTCGGTGGTAGTGTTCGTATGGACGGCGACAGCTTCCGCACGGCCGACTTCACCGTGCAGCACGACCAGGAGCCCAGCGAGGTACTGCTCGCCGGGTTCTCCGAGTGGGGACTCGCCGGTCTCACGGCCGTCGACTACCTCGTCGAACAACTCGAACTCGAACAGACCGGCCACATCACCGCCGAGGGCCTGCCAGCGATAACCCCCTTCGAGGAGGGGGTTCCGCGCCACCACACGCGGCTGTTCTCGCGGTCGGACCTCGACGTGACCGTCCTCGTCGGCGAACTGTTCGTCCCGGTGTCGGTCAGCCAGTCGTTCAGCGACGCGATTCTCGACTGGACCGGGAACCACGGCGTCGAGGAGGTGGCCGTCCTCTCGGGCATTCCCGTCGCCCACGCCCCCGACGAACACCGCGCGTACTACATCGCCACCGACGACTACCGGAAGCATCGCCTCGTCGACCAGTCCGTGTCGCCGATGGGTCGGGGCTTCCTCGACGGGACGAACGCCGCCCTCGTCGCCCGCGGCCTCACCTCCTCGCTCGGGGTGGGGGTGTTCGTGACGCCCGTCCACGCGCAGGTACCGGACGTCGACGCCGCCATCCGACTCGTCGAGACGGTCCAGTCCGTCTACGGCCTCGACGTCGACGCCGGACCGCTGGAGGCGTTCGCCGAGGAGGTCAGACAGTACTACGCCGAACTCGCAAACCGCATGGAGGCCCAGGAGCGCGAGATGCCCGAAGACCGGATGTACATGTGAGGGGCCCGGTAAGACCGGATGTACACGTGAGGGGCCCGGTAAGACCGATGTACACGTGAGCGTCCCGGTGTCCGGCGGCGCGTCGTGAAGCGAGTACGACGTTACGGAA
>JBDGSQ010000055.1:26478-40769 GCA_042217455.1 Haloferacaceae archaeon
CGTGAGCGTCCCGGTGTCCGGCGGCGCGTCGTGAAGCGAGTACGACGTTACGGAATCGCGTGCAACTCGCTCGTCAGTAAATACTTAATCCCGGAGCCGACTGGTACTGCCATGGCAGACGACCTGCGGTTCTCGCTCGAACGACTGGGCGAGCGGTTCGACCTCGGCGAGTACGAGATAGACGCGTACCTCGCCGTCCTCGAACACGGCGAACTGACCGCGAGTGAGATTGCAGACCGGACGGACATCCCTCAGCCACGGGTGTACGACACGGTGCGGAGCCTCGCGGACCGGGGTCTCGTCGAACTCCGCGAGTCGCGCCCGATGAAGGTCGTCGCGGTCGACCCGGAGGAGGCCTTCGGCGGCGTCACGTCGTCGATATCGGAGCTCGTCTCCGAGCTCGAAGCCCGGTACACCGCGCCGACCCGCGACACCGAGGCCGTCTCGCTGGTGAAATCGCGGTCGACGATTCTCCGGTACCTCGAGGAGGCCGTCACCGGCGCGGAGTACGAGCTGATGCTGTCGCTCACGCCGGACCTCCTCGAGCGGTTCCGCGAGGACCTCGCCGCGGCGGTCGAGTCCGGCGTGACCGTCGAACTGCTGGTGACGCCGGCGAGACTCGCGCCCGACCCGGAGGAGTTCGACTACCTCTCGGTGGCGACGATCGCCCGCGCCCGGCGGGGCATCACCACGCCCGTCGTCGCCGTCGCCGACGGCGAGTACTCCATCTACGCGACGCAGGACGCTCTCCGCGACGACCGGGACCGCTACGGCGTCATCTTCAACCGCTCCGCGCTCGGATTTCTGGTCTCCGGCTTCTTCGGGACCGTCCTCTGGACGACCGCAGAGACGCTCGCGGCCGACGGGCGGGACCGACCCTTCCCGCGGCGCTACGCCTCCATCCGGCGGGCGGTCAAGGACGTCCGGGACCTCCCGGGCGAGTTCTACGCGAGCGTGGACGGGCGCGACGTCGAGACGGGCGAACCGACGGTCGTCGAGGGAGCGATAGTCGGGGTGTCCCTCGACGAGTCAGAGCAGGTGGCCGCCATCACCATCGAGACGGACGACGGCCCGGTCGAGGTGGGCGGCCTCGTCGCGTCGCTCGAAGACGTCGAGGGACAGGAGATTCACGTCGGTCGCGACCGCGTCCCCGGCCGCGACTGAGCGGGCCACGGCCGGTCCGGAGACTGTTCAGCGCAGGTGGCTCGGCGACCGTTCAGCGCAGGTGGCTCGGCGACCGTTCAGCGCAGGTGGCTCGGCGACCGTTCAGCGCAGGTGGCTCGGCGGATACTGCGGCGACTTCGGCGCGTCGATGCGCGCCACCTCCTCGTCGGTCAGTTCCACGTCGAGGGCGGCGACGTTCTCCTCGAGGTGGTCGCGGCTTCGCGGACCGATTATCGGCGCGGTGACGACGTCCTTCGCGAGGAGCCACGCGAGCGACACCTGCGCCGGCGTCGCGTCGCGCTCGTCGGCCACCTCGCGAATCGCCTCGAGCACCTCCCAGTTCTCCTCGGTGAACCGACGCTCCATGTACTCGCTCGCGTCTGCGCGAGAGTCGCCGGGCGTCAGCACCTCGCCGCCCTCCGTTCGCTCGTACTTCCCGGTGAGGAACCCGCCCGCGAGCGGCGACCACGGGATGACGCCGACGCCCTCCCGCTCGCAGACCGGCAGGAGGTTGACCTCCTCGTGGCGGTCGACCGCGTTGTACTCGGGTTGCATCGAGACGAACCGCTCGTAGTTCTCGACGTCTGCGGTGTACAGCGCCTTCGTGAACTCGTAGGCGGTCATGGTCGACGCGCCGACGTACCTGACTCTCCCACTCTCGACGAGCGAATCGAGGGCCGAGAGCGTCTCCGTTATCGGAGTCCGGTCGTCCCAGCGGTGTATCTGGTAGAGGTCGATGTAGTCGGTGCCGAGTCGCTCGAGGCTCGCCTCCGCCTGGTCGAGGACGTGCTTCCGCGAGAGGCCCTGCCCGTTGGGGTGGTCGCCCATCTCCCCGTAGACCTTGGTGGCCACGACGAGCTCGTCGCGGTCGCGGTCCGCGATGGCCTCGCCGACGATCTCCTCTGACTCGCCCGTCGAGTAGACGTTCGCCGTGTCGAGGAAGTTGATGCCGAGGTCGAGCGCCTCCTCGAGTATCCCGACGCTCTCCGCGCGGTCGTTCACCATCCACTCCTCCTCGGACCCGAAGTTCATACAGCCGAGACAGAACCGCGAGACTTCGAGTCCCGTATCGCCGAGCCGGGTGTACTCCATTTCGGTCACGCCCGGGAGTTCGGCGACGAGTCGTAAAACAGTGAGGGCGGGGGTCGCTCAGGTGTCGTCGACCAGTTCGGCGAAGTGGTCGGTCTCCGTTACCGCCATCGTCTCGACGTCGAGGCCGTGTCGTTCGAGGACGACGTCGGCCTCGAAGGCGGCGTCGGTCGACGGAGCCTCGAGGACAACGAGGAAGTCGAACCGACCGAGCACCGCGTACGACTGCTCGATGTGGACGTCTCTCTCTGCGAGCTCCTGTCGTATCTCGCCCCAGACCGTCGAGAACTCCTGGACGTTCTGGACGTTCGGTTCCTCGACGGAGACGAGCGACACGTAGGTCGTGAACGTCTGTTCGTCGTGCAGGGTCATCGTGTGTCGACCGCAGGTCGCCTGTCGCCTGGCTCGCGATACCTTCTCGGTCGCCGACGCCCGGTGGTCAGAACGACTGCGAGTCCGGTCCCGTGTGGTGTGTCACCGACGACCGGTCGTCGTATCCCTTGCGCCCGACGAACTCCTCGCCGACGGTTCCGAGTACCGTCGCGTACGCCTCCTGTGCCGAGCGGTAGCGCCGTTCGTCCGTCCTCGCGAACACTGCGCCGAGCGGTGTGGTTGTGCCGTCCGGTGCCTCGACCTCGACGTTCTCTAGCGACGCGGCCAGTGTCTCGTGCTCGGTCGGGAACGAGCCGTCCCGCGCGAGCAAGTCGTACACCTCCGGAAGTCGCATCCAGCGGATGCGTGGGTCGCCAGACGGAAACACCTGACGCTGACGACGGGGCGCCGGGGTGGCGGTCCCGTAGAGCGGGTGAGACGCAACGACTATACCGGCCCCGCGGCAAGCGACGGCCCAGATGGAACAGCGCACGCGGGAGTACCTGAAGGGGCGCTTCGGCGACTACTACCGGAGCGCCGACGTCTCACTGCCGCCGGCCGCGGCCGAACGCGAGTGGGGGCACATCCCCTTCACGCCGGGGGAGGGGACGACGATGGTCCGCCACCAGTCGCTGCTGGACATGGGCGACCTGCAGGACTTCCTCGTGCGCGAGTCCCCGCGGCACGTCTACTTCTCTGCCGCGCGGTGGCGCGACCCCGGCGCCCGCTCGATGGACGAGAAGGGCTGGCGCGGGGCTGACCTCGTGTTCGACCTCGACGCCGACCACCTCCCGGGGGTCGCCCCCGAGACGACGAGCTACGCCGGGATGCTCGACGCCTGCAAGGACGCTCTGGTGAAACTGCTGGACATCCTCGGCGAGGAGTTCGCCTTCGAGGAGATGGAGGTCGTCTTCTCGGGCGGACGCGGCTACCACGTCCACGTCCGCGACGAGTCGGTCCGTCACCTTGACAGCGAGGCCCGCCGCGAGGTGGTCGACTACGTCCGCGCCATCGACCTCGACGTCGACGGCCTGATTCGGACGCGAGCGGTCGGCACGACCACGCGCCGGGAGCTGCGGGCGGAGGGCGGGTGGGGTCGCCGGACCCACCGGCGCGTCCTCTCGCTGCTCGAGGACCTCGCGGAGATGGACGAGGCCGACGCGAAAGAGCGGTTGCGGGAACTCGACGGCATCGGCGAGGGACGCGCGAAGACCATCTACGGAGCGTTCCTGGCGAACCCCGACGCCATCCGCGAGGGCAACGTCGAGGCCGGCGGCCCCGGTCTGCGCGTCCTCGTCGAGGCGATGGCGCGAGAGACGGTCGAGGCGGAGACGGCACCCATCGACGAACCGGTCACGACCGACACGCGGCGGCTCATCCGCCTGCCGGGGAGCGTCCACGGCGGGTCCGGCCTCGTGGTCCGGCGGATCGACCGGGACGACGTCGCGGCATTCGAGCCGCTGACAGACGCCGTCCCCGACAGGTTCGTCGGTCGAGACATCCGGATTCGCGTCACCGACCCCGGGCCGGTCGAACTCCTCGGCGACAGCTTTACACTATCGCGGGGAGAGCATTCCGTTCAGGAGTGCGTCGGTGTGTTCCTGATGGCACGCGGACGCGCGGAGAAAGTCAGAGAGTGAGTCTCGAAATGAACCTCGACGAACTGCGGTCTGTCCAGCGAACCGAACGCCAGAAGGACAGCTTACAGCACCTTCGAGACTCGTTCTACGCCGACGTCGCCGGGTACATCGAACAGCTGAAAGACGAGCGCTCGCGCGCCGCATCGGAGGCCGCAGACCCCTTCTCCGACCCGGACGTCCAGCGTCTCACAGACGAGATAGAGACCGCAGAGGATATCGTCGAGTCCGTCTACGAGCGCCGGGTCGGCAAGGTGGTCAAACTCGCGTCGTTCGCGGCGGCCGACATGTCCGCGGACACGGACGGCCTCACGGAAGAGGAGCTACGGCTCTTCGACGACCTGGTCGACCGCATCCAGCAGAACCGCCGGACCGTCCTCGACACGCTGGCGGGCAGACGCGTCGGGGGCGAGGCCACGCCGGGCGACGGCGGCGCGGAACCGGCGGGCGACCCCGCACGGGACGGCGACCGGGTGGCGGACCCGGGCGCGGCCGCCAGTGACGACGCGGAACCGACGACCCCCGGAACGACTGCCGGCACGGACTCCGGACCGGAATCCGACCGGTCGCCGCCGCCCGACGCCGTCGCCGACGGTCCCCCGGACGCGGTCGGCAGCGCAGACGACCCCTCGGACGCGGTCGGCAGCGCAGACGACGCCGGCGACGTGCTCGCGAGCGCGATGGGCGGCGACGGTGACGCCGACGACGGACACGACCCGGAGGCGGGCGAGTCGGCGGCGGCGTCCGCAGACGACGCTGCCGCGCCGACGCCCCCGCCGGACCTCCCGCCCGGGGGGGAGGACGACGCCGACGGCTCACCCGCGACGGATTCGGCCGGAGTCGGCGGAGCGACCGAAGCCGGCGGAGCGACCGAAACGAACGAGGAGACGGGACCCGCCGGCGGCACGGGGGGCGTCGACGACACCCGGCGGACGACGGTCCGGGTCCTCGACGACGTCGGCGAGATTCTCGGCGTCGACGAGCGCACCTACGAACTGGACCGCGAGTCGGTGGTGGCGCTCCCCGAGGAGAACGCGGACCTCCTCGTCCAGCGCGACGCCGCAGAACGCATCGACTGACGGCGGGGAGCCGGCGGGGGTCGCTCCCGTCGAACGCGGACGATGGCTCCTCCCCCTCGGACCGCGTGTCCCGCCAGCGTCGTACACGAATGGCTCTCCGAAGCGAGGAGACCGCCCGCCGTTCGTTCGGCGTGTCGCGCCCGCGACGAAGCGTGAACTGAACCGACCTCACTGCACCGAATCGACCTCACCGAGCCGGCGACAATGGGAGACGACGCAACCCGGAAACGAGTCGTGGCAATCGTGCTCTCGGTCACGGTCCTCGTCGGCGGCATCGGCGTCGTCGTGGTCTCCGTGGACGGCGGCGAGCGACTGCGCGAGTCCCCCTCGCGTTCGTCGACCTCCGTGCCGGGCACCGGACAGATCGAGTCGCTCCACGAGGAGGGGCTAACCGGTGACGGTGTCAGCGTCGGCGTCGTCGTCGCCACGGGCGTGGATCCGGACCACGGCTCGCTCGAAGCGCAGGTGCGCGTCGCCCGGGCGTTCGGGCCGTCGAAGACGCTGCGGAACGGGGGCGACAACCGCCACGGGACGGCGACGGCCGCGGTGGTCTCGCGGGTCGCGCCGGACGCGGACCTCTATCTCGCGTCGTTCGAGACGGCCGCCGGCTTCGAGGTGGCGATGCACTGGTTACGGACCGAGGGAGTCGACGTCGTGGTCGCCCCGGTCTCGTTCTACGGCCGTCCGGGCGACGGGTCGAGTCGCGTCGCCCGGGTCGCCGACCGGGCGGTCGCGAACGGAACCGTCGTCGTCGCGCCGGTCGGAAACGTCGGTGCCGGTCACTGGCAGGGCCGCTTCGACCCGGACCGGAACGGGACGCACCGGTTCGCCGGCGGCCCCCGGAACTACCTCCGGGGTCGCGGCGGCGGAGCGCTCACCCTCTGGCTGTCGTGGGAACGGCGACCGGTCCGCGGGAACGAGTCGCCGTCCGACGGGCGGAACTTCACCGTCGAGGTCCATCGGACAGTCGGTCGGACCGATCGGCTGGTCGCGCGTTCTCGTCCGTACCGGGGCGACGACTCGCCGAACGCGTGGCTCGCGACCCGGGTCGACCCCGACGGGACCTACTACCTCGTCGTCCGTGGGCCGGGAGACGCGAACGGCACGCGTCTCGAAATCACCTCCCCCACGCACGCCCTCCAGTACCGCGAGCGCGGCGGGAGCGTCGTGGCGCCGGCCACGGCACAGTCGGTACTCGCCGTCGGGGCCGCCGACCCCGAGACCGGGGAGCCACGCCCCTATAACGCCGCCGGCCCCGTGGACCGCACTCGACCCGGCGTCGATGTGGTCGCCGCGGACGACCAGCGCGTGCCGGGGACTGACGCCGACTTCCGAGGGACGTCGGCCGCGTCGGCCTACACAGCCGGCGTCGTCGCGCTGATGCTCGAAGCCAATCAGGGGCTCTCTCCGAAGGAGGTCGAGGCAATCGTGGAGGTGACCGCGGCCGAATCCGGACCGGACGGCGTTGACCCCGTGGCCGGCCACGGACGCCTCGTGCCGAGCGCCGCGGCGAAACGCGCACGAAACGTCAGCACGTAGCCGGGAAAATCGGCACGTAGCCTGGGAAATCGGCACGCAACCGGGGGACCGGTGGTCTGCTACCCGCCTCGTCGCCAGCTGCGGAACGACTCAACGGGGGATTTGAGCTAGGGTCAGGTATTTCCCGTCTATTCTCGAACCGATACGTATCCGAACGATGCCGAGTCCCATCGAACAGATCCAGCGGCGGACGGTGACGCCTTCCACCGAGGCCCGCGTCCTCGAGATGGCAGACGCCGAGTCCGAGGACGTCCTCGACGCCCTCTCTTCGAAGACGCGCCGGGAGGCGTACCAGACCCTCTTCGAGGACCCCGCCACGACGAGTGAACTCGCAGACCGCCTCGACACGTCCGTACAGAACGTCCACCACCACCTCTCTGTCCTCTCGGACGTCGGACTGGTCGAACCCATCGACACCGTCTACTCGAACCGCGGCAACGAGATGAAGGTGTACGGCCCCGCCAGCGACCCGCTCGTCTTCGTCGGCGAGCGCGGACGACTGCCCCGCGTCGAGCGAACGCTCCGGAACGCCGTCTCGGGTCTCGCGCTCCTCGGCGTCGCGAGCCTCCTCGTGCAGTGGGGAGCCGAGCACGTCTGGCGAACCAGCTTCGAGCCCGTCTCTGCCGTCGGTACGGCCGGTTACCCCGACGGGGGGCTGACCGCCGTCGAGACGGTCGCGTGGTTCCTGTTCGAGATCGTCGAACCGGGGGTTTTCTTCTTCGTCTCCTGCCTGCTCGTCGCGGCGCTGGTTCTCCGTCTCTCCGACGACTGACGGGGTCGGCGGGGACCGGAGCGGGACTCCGTACTGTCCGCTCTGGGACGCGACGAAAACGGAACGCGAAGGCTAGTGGATCGGCGGTTCAGAGTTCAATGACGCCCGTGAGGAAGGCCAGGCCAGCGGACGCCAGAACGCCTCCGAGCGCGAGTGCACCGAGCGACGCGGTCGGGAGGGCAGCGGACTGGCTGGTGTCGGTCGCCCGGGTCCCTGCCATCGTCGGCGTCTCGTTCGACTCCGAGACGATGAGTCGTCCGTGGTCGAACACGTCGCCCGCGTTGCTGTAGCTGTCGTTCCAGTCGGACGCCTCCGGCATCCCGGCGCGTCGGTACAGGTGCATCTCGTACGTCGCGGGGGCCATCGACCCGTTCTGGTAGGTGACCGCGACCTCGTCGTCGTCTGCGGCCGTCCGCACCGGGAGCGTCTCGCCCCCGTCGTCGGCCGCCGCCGTGTCGAGGAGGAGTACGACTCGCTCGTCGCCGTTACCGTCCCGCACGACTGCAGAGAGGGTGTACGGCGTGGCGCCGGGGCCACCGACGATCAGGGTCACCGCCTTCGACTCGTCCGTCCGGATCGGGATCCGAGCCGTCTCGTTCATCCGAACTCTGACCGGTTCGTCGCCCTCGTACTCGCCGTCCACCCACTTCTCGGGGAGCCCGGCGCGTTCCACGACGGGTTCGTCCCCCCGCTCGTCTATCGGCGCGTCGCGGACGAGGAACGTGCCGTGCTCGACGACGAACGTCGTGGCGTTCTCGTCCGGTGTGGTCGACAGCGGCCCGTTCGACCGCTGAATCGGATACTCCCCCTCGTCGAGGACCGCGCGGTCGCCGTCGACGCGCTCGTCGATGACCGAGACGCTGTCGTCGTCGTCGAGGGTCGTGACGGCGGCGTCGCCGTGACCGATGGCGTCGGTCGCGAACAGAACGACCACGCGGTCGTCGTCGTCGCCGTCCCGGACCGAGAGGTTGAGTGCGTAGCTCACGGTCGGACCGCCGATGGTGAGCGTCGCGTTCTCCGGTTCGAAGGTCAGTTCGATGCGGGCGACCCCGCCCTGGGTCACGGTGGGGGCGTTCAGGTCGTCGTAGAGCGTCTCGTTCTCCGGGAGTCCGCTCGCGTCGCGGTCCGCCGACGCGGGCGGCATCTCACACCCGGTCTGGCACGCGACGACCGAACGGGTCGCGTTCGCCAGTTGGCTGCTGTCGTGGTGAACGCTCACTCCAACGGTCGCCCCGGCCGCATCCGTGAGGTTGAACGGGGCCCGGAACCGACCGCCTTCACCGACCGACACCGTGCGGGTGTAGATGAAATCCGGCGCGTCGTCGTCGAGTCGCTGCACGCGGACCGAGAGGTCGGTCCCCGGCGGGAGGTTCGTCTCACCGTCGACCATCTGACCGGGTCCGGCCCGGAGGGTGCCGTTCGAGAGCGATACCGACGGCGTCGCCGGATCCGGTGCGGCGCAGGAATCGGTGCACTCGCCGACAGTGGCCGTCGTGGACGCCAGTTCCGTGCCGGCGTGGTGCACCGAGACGTTGACGGTAGCGCCGACGGAAACGTCCGCCAGGTCGAACGTCGTCCGGACGGTTCCGTCGGGTGCGACGGTGGCCTCGTCTGAGAGGATGAACCGCGGTGAACCGGACGTCTTCGTGATGTGCACGCTGAGCCGCGTTCCCGGGGTGAGATCGGTCTTCCCGTCGACGACCTGTCCGGGGCCGGCTTCGAGTTCGAGGCCGTCGCCCTCGAAGACGAACTGCGCCGAGTCGACGGCGGCAGAGGCGTCGGCAGACGGAGCCGCGAGGGCTGTGGCTCCGGCGCCACTCACCAGTGAGAGGACCAGCAAGAGGCGCACTCCGTCGACCGCCGTGGGCCAGCGGCGTCTCATCGTCTCTCCCCCGGTCGCGGCACTGGAGTCGGTCTGCGGGCGATACGGTCAGCGAAGGGCTCGCTGTCGGGGACCATCGACAGGCGGGTAACGCTCATGCCGGTCCGGAGTACCGCCGGAACCCATATACACCTGCGGTAGGCTCAAATCTGACGTTGAGTGGTTGGGGGGAAGCGCGTGAGGTACTCTCATGTACCGTGCGCCACTACGTCCCGCATGCTCAGCGTCGGCGACACGGCACCCGAGTTCGAGTTACCTGACCAGCGCGGCGACCCGGTCTCGCTCGCGGACTACAGCGGCGAGCGCGTCGTCGTCTACTTCTACCCCCGTGCGGACACCCCCGGGTGTACGACCGAGGCCTGCGGCTTCCGGGACGCGTGGGACGAGTTCGAGCGGCGCGGCGTCGAGGTCCTCGGCATCAGCGACGACCCGGTGGAGGAGCTCGCGGACTTCGCCGAGAAGTACGACCTCCCCTTCGAGTTGCTCTCTGACGGGGACGGCGCGGTCGCCTCCGCCTACGGCTCCTACGGCGAGAAGCAGATGTACGGCCGGACGTTCGACGGGGTCTTCCGCAACACCTACGTCGTCGGTCCCGACGGGACGGTGACCCACGTCTACGAGGGCGTCTCCCCCGACGGCCACGCAGAGGAGATTCTCGCTGACCTCGGCGACGGGTCGTAGGCTCCTGCGGGGTGGGACGCGGACGCGGTACGTCACCCGACCGCACACCGCGTTTCCGGTGAACGTCGCCGGTGTCGCGTCCGAGAAAAGAGCCGACAGGTAGGACGAGCGCAGTCGCGTCCGAGAAAAGAGCCGACAGGTAGGACGAGCGCAATCGCGTCCCGAGATGAGTGCAGTCGTGTCCCGGGAAGAGTGCAGTCACGTCCCGGGAAGAGTGCAGTCACGTCCCGGGAAGAGTGCAGTCACGTCCCGGGAAGAGTGCAGTCGCGTTCCAGTAACACGGGACCGCCGGTACCGGCGGCCGCAGGCTACCGACCGCGGTCGGTCGGTCTCGTCGCCGTCACTGGAACGTCCGGCCGAACTCGGCGTCCTCGTCGCGCTCGACGTCGCTCTTCTGGAAGCGCTCTTCGATCTCTTCGTAGCGCTGCTTGGTCTCCTCGGTGATGCTCGGGCCGACCTCGTCGAGCGCCTGCTCGAAGTGGTCCATCGTGATGCGGACGTTGCCGACGGAGTCGACTATCTCCTCTTTCTTGACGCCGCTGTTGATGAACTCGCGGCTGGCGACCATCGCCGCCTCGCGGGCGACCGCTTCGAGGTCCGCGCCGACGTAGCCCTCGGTCTTGCGTGCGATGCGGTCGAGGTCCACGTCGTCCGCGAGGGGCTTGTGACGGGTGTGGACATCGAGGATGGCGCGCCGGGCGTCCTCGTCGGGGACGGGGACGTGGACGTGCCGGTCGAGTCGCCCCGGGCGCAGCAGCGCCGAGTCGATGAGGTCCGGCCGGTTCGTGGTGGCGATGACGACCACGTCCTCCAGGTCCTCCAGCCCGTCGAGTTCGGTCAGGAGCTGCGAGACCATCCGCTCCGAGACGCCAGAGTCGCCGGAGTGGCGGCCCCGCTCGGTCGCGATGGAGTCTATCTCGTCGAAGAACACCACCGTGGGGGCGTTCTCGCGCGCCTTCGAGAATATCTCGCGGACGCCCTTCTCGGACTCGCCGACGTACTTGTCGAGGAGCTCCGGCCCCTTCACCGAGATGAAGTTCGAGTCGGCCTCGTTGGCGACGGCCTTCGCCAGCAGGGTCTTGCCGGTCCCCGGCGGGCCGTACAGCAGGACGCCCTTTGCGGCCTGCATGTCCATCGCCTCGAAGACGTCGGGGTACTCGAGCGGCCACTGGATGGTCTCGCGGAGGCGCTCTTTGGTGTCGTCCAGCCCGCCGACCTGGTTCCACGTGACGTCGGGAACCTCGACGAACACCTCCCGGAGCGCAGACGGCTCGATGCCCTTCATCGCCTGCTTGAAGTCGTCCGGGGTGACGACGAGCGACTCGAGGACCTCCGCGTCTATCTCCTCGGCTTCGAGGTCGAGCTGGGGCCTGATGCGTCGCAGGGCGTTCATCGCGGCCTCCTTGGCGAGGCTCTCGATGTCGGCCCCGACGAAGCCGTGGGTGCTGTCTGCGAACTCGTCGAGGTCGACGCCGTCGGCGAGCGGCATGTTCCGCGTGTGGACCTGCATGATCTCTTTGCGGCCGTCGCGGTCCGGGACCCCGATCTCTATCTCGCGGTCGAACCGACCGCCGCGCCTGAGCGCGGGGTCGATCGCGTCGACGCGGTTGGTCGCGCCGATGACGACGACCTCGCCGCGCTCGTCGAGACCGTCCATCAGCGAGAGCAGCTGCGCGACCACGCGGCGCTCGACGTCGCCGCCGGCCTCGCTGCGCTTGGGCGCGATGGAGTCGAGTTCGTCGACGAAGACGATGGCCGGGGCGTTCTCCTCCGCCTCCTCGAAGACCTCCCGGAGTTGCTCTTCGGACTCGCCGTAGTACTTCGACATTATCTCCGGGCCGGAGATGGTTTTGAAGTGGGCGTCTATCTCGTTGGCGACGGCCTTGGCGATGAGCGTCTTGCCGGTCCCCGGCGGACCGTGCAGGAGCACGCCCTTCGGCGGTTCGATGCCGAGGCGCTTGAACAGCTCGGGGTGGCGCATGGGGAGCTCTATCATCTCCCGGACCTGCTCGAGTTCGCGGTCCAGCCCGCCGATGTCCTCGTAGGTCACGGACGGTCCCTCGGAGACGCCCTCCGCTGCCGCCTCGCCGATCTGTTCGGCGGGCTTCTCGGCGATCTCGACTACCGTCGAGTCGTTGACGACGACGGTGCCGGACGGGTCGGTCCCGGCAATCTTCAGCGGGATGGACTGGTTGCCGGAACTCATGAACCCGAACCCGAGGGGCAGGCGGACGGTCTGTCCCTGCGTGACGGCCTGCCCGCCGAGTTCGCGGCGGATGAGCGAGTCGATGTTCCCCCGGATGCCGAACCGCTGGGGGAGCGCGATGGTCACCCTGCTGGCCGGTTTGACCTCCGCTTTCTCGATTTCGACGCGGTCGTCGATGCCGACGTTCGCCTGCTGGCGGAGGCGGCCGTCGATGCGGACGACCCCAGTGCCGTGGTCCTCGGGGTACCCCGGCCACACTCTCGCGATGGCGGTACCGTCGCGGCCCTCGATGCGGATGAAGTCTCCGCCCTCGAGGCCGAGTTCCTCCGCCGCGGCCTTGTCGATGGCGGCCAGTCCGCGCCCGGCGTCCTTCTGCTTGAGTGGCTTGACTATCAGTTTCATTTCTCGACGGTGATGGTGAGTACGCCGTTGTTCATCGAGACTGCAGCGTCCTCTCCGGGAAGTTCGAGCTCCGTCTCCGTCACTCTATCGCCGTCGTCGACGACCAGAATAGCAGTCCTGCCGACGACGTCGACGCTCGCCTCGCCGTCCGCGACGTCGAGGTCAGCCGCGAGTACCCAACTGTCGTCGTACTCGTAGCGCCGGAAGAAGCGCTCTTCCCGACCGGTGTGTTGCTGGAAACTCATCTGAAATCCTAACCACAGGTTAGTCTCATACATATTTAACGATTTCGTTGATTAATCGGCACACGTCGGTCGGGTCGCTGTGTTCGATAGAAATGCGGTTCAGGATAATAGCGTCGTCGTTCCGCACCCGCCGGGCGCCACCAGTTCACACCTCGCCGGACGTGCTCGTCTGTACTCGTCGGACGTGCCCGCCTGCACCCGCCGGACACCGTCCGCTGGAGCCACCAGTTCACCCCCTCCGCACGACGTCCTTCCGCGCCCCGCAGGAACGGCGTCGTCCGCGCCGTCGTCGCCCCCGAGACGACCGGCGTCCCACCTGCCGGGAGGCTTTATGAAGTGCCGGGCGCATTCTCTATTCATGACTTCTGACATGGAGACCGTCTCTCATCACGGCAGAACTATCGCCTACCGCGAGTCGGACCGCGGCGGCGGCGGGTCGCCGGTACTCTTCGTCCACGGGAGCGGCGGGTCGAGCGGCGTCTGGCGGTCGCAGTTCCGCCTCGCCGACGAGCGACCGGTCGTCGCGCTGGACCTCAGCGGGCACGGCGAGAGCGATGACTTCCAGGCGGAACCGGGCTACGAGACGCTGTGTGCATACGTCGACGACGTCGTCACCGTCGCCGAGGAGACCGACGCGCGGGCCGTCGTCGGGAACTCTCTCGGCGGGGCGGTGGCGATGCTCGGGGTCCTCGAACGCGACTTCGAACCCGACGAACTCGTCCTCGCGGGGACCGGCGCGAAACTCGCCGTCCTCGATGACCTGCTCGCGTGGCTGGACGACGACTTCGACCGGGCGGTAGATTTCCTCCACGAGCCAGACCGGCTCTTTCACGACCCGGACGAGCGCTACGTCACCGTCTCGAAGAACGCGATGTACGAGACGGGTCAGACCGTGACGAGGCGCGATTTCCGCAGCGTCCACGAGTTCGACGAGCGGGACCGCCTCGACGAGATAACCCCCCGGTCGCTCGCGCTCGTGGGCGAACACGACCAGCTCACCCCGCCGCACTACCACGAGTACCTCGCGGAACACGTCCCCGACTGCGAACTCGCCGTGGTCGAGGACGCGGCGCACCTCTCCATGCTCGAACGTCCCGAGGCGTTCAACGCCGCGCTCGCCGCGTTTCTCGACTAGCGCCCGCGGAACCGACCCCCGCCAGTACAGGTCGTCTCCCCCGCCAGTACAGGTCGTCTCCCCCGCCAGTACAGGTCGTCTCCCCCGC
>JBDGSQ010000055.1:40869-44086 GCA_042217455.1 Haloferacaceae archaeon
GTCTCCCCCGCCAGTACAGGTCGTCTCCCCCGCCAGTACAGGTCGTCTCCCCCGCCAGTACAGGTCGTCTCCCCCGCTAGTACAGGTCGTCTAGCTCGTCGGCGACGCGGCTGTGCTCGTCGCCGGGGAATTCGCCGGCCTCGACGGCGTCGCGGTAGGTCTCGACGGCCGACCGCATCTCTGCGCGCACGTCGCCGAACGCCTCGGCGAACGGCGGAGCGCGGTCGCTCAGGCCGAGGACGTCGTCGACGACGAGGACCTGCCCGTCGCAGTCCGGGCCGGCACCGATACCGATGGTCGGAATCTCAGTCGCCTCGGTCACCTGTGCGGCGAGATTCGACGGGACGTGCTCCAGCACGACCGAGAACGCGCCGGCCTCCTCGTGGGCGAGCGCGAGGTCCAGAATCGCCTCCGCCGCGTCCCTGTCTGTCCCCTGCCGCCGGTAGCCGAGTTCCTTCACGCGCTGCGGGGTGAGCCCCAGGTGCGCCATCACGGGAATTCCGAGCTGGACGAGCTTCCTCGTCAGGTCGACCGTGTGCGGGCCGCTCTCGAGTTTCACGGCGTCGGCGTCGGCCTCCTTTACCATCCGGCCGCAGTTCTCGATGCTCTCTCCCTCGTCGACCCCGAAGGAGAGAAACGGCATGTCCGCGACGACCACCGCGTCGTCCGTGGCGCGAGCGACGGCGGCGGTCCGACTCGCCACCTCCGCTCTCGTCACGGGGAGCGTCGACTCGTAGCCGAGCGCCGTGTTCCCCATGCTGTCGCCGACGAGCACGACGTCGATGCCGGCCTCGTCGACGACGCCGGCGGTCGGCGCGTCGTACGCGGTCAGCATCGTGATGGGCTCGCGGCCGGCCTTCTCCCGGAGGTCCGAAACCGTGGTCGGCATAGCTACAGGTCCGGTCGGAGGAGATAAATGGATACGGGTTCCCCGACCGGTTCGCTCCTGGCGGCGGCCGTCAGTGCGGCCCTCCGGGCCGGCTTCGGTGTCGTTAAGCCGCCGCCGAGAGACGGTGCGGGTGTGCCACAGCGAGTCGAGACCACGGACCCCGACGGCGTCGACTTCGGCTGGGTGATGCAGGTCACGTTCGTCCTCACCATCCTGCTCGGAGCCCCCCTCGTCGCCGCCCTCTCGACGACCGTCTCGCTCCCCACGTGGGGCGCGCGGGCGGGCTTCGCCGTCCGGGTCGGTGCGGTCGTCTGGCTGGTCACGGGCCTCGCCGTCTACGGCTACGCCCGCCGGACGACCGAGGCGCCGCCCGCAGGTGACGGGTAGGGGAGGTGCTCTGGCGTCGCGAAATTCGCACCACGCAGCGGTGCCCGGAAAGCCCATGTAGCCGCGACTGGATGCTCAAGTAATGATAGACGAGACCATCGAGGAGATACGGGAGATGCAGACCCACAGCTCCTCGGTCGTGGCGGTGAAGGCGACGCGCGCCCTCGCGGAACTCACAGAGCGCGAGTACGCCAGCGTCGAGGAGTACGAGATGGACCTGGAGCGCAACGCCCGAGCGCTCCGGCGCGCGAACCCCTCGCACGCGTCGCTCTACTCGGCGATGCGGACCGTCATCGACACCGTCACGGGACAGGTCGACTCCGTCGAGGCCGCGAAGGAACTGACCCGCGAGACAATCGCGGACGTCGTCGAGGCCGTCGACCGCGGGAAACACCGCGCCGCGGAGAACCTCGCGGAGACGCTCGACGACGACACCGCCTTTCTCACTCACGACTACTCCACGACGGTCCTCGAGGGCATCGAGACCGCCGCCACCGACGGCCGACATCTGACCGCCTACGTCACCGAGGCCCGCCCGCGCTACCTCGGGCGCAAGACCGTCCGGACGCTCGCGGAGATCGACCGGGTCGAACCCCACCTGCTCGTCGACAGCGCCGCCGGCCACCTCCTCGACGAGGTGGACCGCCTGATTCTCGGCATGACCTGCGTCGTCGACGACACCTACTACAACCGCGTCGGCTCCTTCCAGATGATAGCCGCCGCCAGCGAACTCGGCGTCCCCGTCACCGTCGTCGGGTCGAGCGCGAAGCTCATCGACGAGGGGTTCGTCTTCGAGAACGAGGAGCGCCCGCCCTCCGAGGTCATGCTCGAACCCGCCGAGGGCTTCGAGGTCGAGAACCCGGCCTACGACGCGACGCCGCTCTCGCTGGTCGACGAGATCGTCACCGACGAGGGCGTCCAGCGCCCCTGACCGCGACCGCACGCCAGACTCGTCCGACCCTCCTCACTCGTACGCGACCGCGACCCACTCGCCCCGCTCGTCACTCCGCCGAATCGCGTCCAGCACCGCCTGCGCGCGGTAGGCGTCCTCGAACGACGGTCGGAACGGCTCGCCGTCGCGGACGCTCGTGAGGAACTCGTAGTTCTCGTGGACGAAGGTGTGCTCCCAGCCGAGGACGTGTCCCGGCGGCCACCAGTGGTCGACGTAGGGGTCGCTCTCGTCTGTCACGAGCACCGTCTCGTAGCCGCGGTCGCCCTCGCGGAGCACCTCCAGTTCGTTCAGCCGCTCCAGCGAGAACCGGAGGCTCCCCGAAGAGCCGTGTATCTCGATCGTGTGGTCGTTCTTGTGGCCTGTTGCGAACCGGGAGGCCTCGAACGTCGCCATCGCGCCGCTCTCGAAGGCGGCCTGCGCGGAGTAGGCGTCGTCGACGGTGACCGGCCGCGTCTCGTCTGTGCCCTCCACCGAACGCTCGTCGACGAACGTCCGCAGGTGGCCGCTCACGCGCTCGATGTCGCCCGCCCTGTCGCCGACGAGGAAGTGTGCGAGGTCGACCGTGTGCGCCCCGAGGTCGCCGAGCGCGCCGCTGCCGGCCAGTTCCTCGTCGTTGCGCCACGACCACGGGGCCTCGGGGTCGACCAGCCAGTCCTGCAGGTAGGTGCCGCGGACGTGCCGAATCTCGCCGAGTTCGCCGGCGTCGACGAGCTCCCTCGCGCGGCGAATCGCCGGCACGAACCGGTAGTTGAAGGCGCAGCCGGCGACGGCGTCGCTCGCGTCGGCGGCGTCTCGCATCCGGCGCGCGCCGTCGAGCGTCGGCGCGAGCGGTTTCTCCGAGAGGACGTGCGTCCCGGCGTCGAGGGCCGCGACCGAGGGTTCGACGTGGACGTGGTTCGGGCCGAGGTTGTAGAAGACGTCCACCTCGTCGACGACGTCCCGCCAGTCGGTCGCGGTGCGCGCGAACCCGTAGCGGTCTGCCGCCTCCG
>JBDGSQ010000008.1:0-8746 GCA_042217455.1 Haloferacaceae archaeon
TACGTCACCTGCCCGAGTTGCGGGCGGTCTATCCTCGTCAAGCGCCACTGACGCGGACCGGACTCGTCGAGCGCCACCGACGCGGACCGGGAGACCGTCCGGGAGCGCTCAGGGCCAGTCGTCGTCGCCGTCGAACGGGTCCGACGACTCGTCGGCCTCGACCGGCGCGTCGGAGACGTCCCACCCAGCGGCGTCGGCGGCCTCCTCGACGGGTCGAATCTCCCACTGGTCGTCGGCCTCGACGGCCTCGTCGTCGGCCGTGACGTACACGTAGCGGTCGGTGTCGAAGTGGAGCCGAATCGTCTCGAGGCTCGCCACCACCGGTTCCGGGTCGGGGTGGTAGTCCTGTTCGAGGTGGTGGTCGCGCTGGAACTTCGTCAGCCGGTGGGCGGGCCGGTCGGTGACGAAGCAGACGTTCTCGCTCCACACTCTGGCGTCGTCGACGGCCGAGGCCGGGTCGTCGAGTCGGCGGAGCGCGTCGTAGGAGATCGCGAGCGTGAGGTCGGCCATGACCACCGGTAACGACTGGGCCACCAAAACCACTTCGGCCCCGACGGGGAGTCGCGAAAGTGAAACACTCATACGCGGGCGCGACGATGGACGAGCCATGAGCACAGACGTCAGCGCAGAGCGGATTCGAGCGTGGATAGACGACGACCTGGTGGAGGCGGTCGACGCCTACCCAGACCCGGCCGCGGAGATAAATCTCACCGTCGAGATGTCGAACCTCGTCATCCACGTCATCCGGCGGGACCCGGACGGGCCGATTCTCGTCGGGCAGGAGATAGAGTACGACGACGAGATACGGGAGCGCATCCAGTCGATGGAAGGGGGCGACCGCGACGAGATGGTCGCGCGCATCCGCGAGACCATGACCGAGGTGCCGGTCATCTACGGCTTCCGCAACCCGCAGGGCGAGAACGTCGTCTTCAGGGAGATGTCCAACATCTTCATCGAATCCCGCATCTACCCCGACGAACTCTCACAGGACGCCCTGATGACGAGACTCGTCGACGTCTGGAAGGCGATGCGCTACCTCGACGACATCGTCACGCTGATGAACGCGGTCGAGCGGTGACGCGGCGACCCCCCGCAACACTTATGCACGTCAGCATCAGAGAGACCGAGACACCGGACGAGGCCGACCCCGACCGCACCTCGGCGGCGACTCACCACCACGATGGACCAGCAGCCCAACCCTGACTCGAACCTGCCGGCGGAGGTCGTGACGGCACTTCGAGCCGCGGGCGTCGGCCGCGAGCCCCTCTTCGACGACGTCGTGAGCGTCGGCGGCGTCGGCGACGTGACAGCGCAGGGCGGGACGGTCACCGTCCCCGTCACCCTGCCGACGCCGTCGTCGTCGACGCGTCGCGGCCTCGAACGCGAGATTCGCGCCGCCGCCGGCGACGTCGACGGCGTCGACGGCGTCGAGGTGACGTGGGAGCCGAGCGCGGCGGACCCCGGCGAGCGCGTCGAGTTCATCCCGGACGTGAAGAACGTCGTCGCCGTCGGCAGCGGCAAGGGCGGCGTCGGGAAGAGCACCGTCGCCACGAACCTCGCGGTGTCGCTCGCGGACGCCGGCGCGGACGTGGGCCTGCTCGACGCCGACGTCTACGGCCCGAACGCGCCGTCGATGCTCGGACTGGGCGACACGAAGCCGGACGCGACGAGCGACGACGTGATGGTCCCGCGCTCCGCGTACGGCGTGAAGGCGATGAGCATGGGGTTCGTCGTCGAGGAGGACGACCCGGTCATCTGGCGCGGTCCCCTCGTCGACGACTTCGTGAAGCAGCTGTTCGACGACGTGGCGTGGGGGAGCCTCGACTACCTCGTGGTCGACCTCCCGCCGGGGACCGGCGACGCTCAGCTGTCGCTGGTCCAGCACCTCCCCGTCACGGGCGCGGTCGTCGTGACGACGCCGCAGGCCGTCGCCGTCGACGACGCCCGCCGGGGGCTCGAGGGGTTCGCCAACTACCAGGTGCCGATTCTCGGCGTCGCAGAGAACATGAGCGGCTTCGAGTGCCCCGACTGCGGGTCCGTCCACGACATCTTCGACGCCGGCGGCGCGCGCGACCTCGCCGCGGAGTTCGAGGTCCCCCTCCTCGGGCAGATTCCCATCGATCCGGGGGTGGGGACGCTCTCGACCGGCGACGACGACGACCCGCCGGGCATCCGGGTCCCGGGCCTCGGGCGACTCCAGTTGCCGCGCACCCGCGAGGAGCGCGAGCGTCCGAACACGCTCGAACCGATGGCCGTCCGCGAGGACGGCGGCGAGGCCCGGCGGGCGCTCAGAGCGCTCGCCACCCGGACGGCCGCCCGGGTGAACGCCCTCGCAGCCTCCGAGTTCTTCGAGGGCGAGTGAGCCGAGACGAGTACGCCAGACACACGAACCGTGGAAGAGACGATTTCGGGATTCGAGGACGGGGCGACTGGTCGGACGTCGTCGAACACGGCGGGCGCGTCAAGTATTGTCACGACCGCAAGAGGGATGTGAATGATAACCGTTGACACGACCGGAAGGTACGAATGTCAGAATCGCAGTCCAGAGACGTCAGGCCGGCGTGGATGAACACCGCCGACGAGGTCATCCTCCGCGACCTGCGCGCGGAACAGCCAGACTACGCACCGCTCGTCGCGAGTCGCCTCGGCATGCTCCCGGACTACGTCGACGACCGGTGTGAGGAGCTCGTAGAGAACGGATTCATCGAACGCCTGAGCGACGAGGTGGTCTACAGGGTGACGAAACGCGGCGAGCGGTATCTCGACGGCGACCTCGACACGTCGGACTTCGAGCGGACGTAACCCGACACGACCAGACCAGCGACGACGCGAGCCGCCCTCTCGGCCACGGTCCGTCCCGCCCGGGCCGACCTGCCGTCCCGCCGACCCGGCTCGTCCGGTGACCGACCCACTTCGACCAGTTCGGTGACTGCTTCGTCCCGAGTAGCGAAGCGAGCGACGCGTGAGACGGCCGCCTGAACTGGTACGCCTCACGGCCGCCTGAACTGGTACGCCTCACGGCCGCCTGAACTGGTACGCCTCACGGCCGCCTGTACCGGAACTCACGCTCGCTCCGGCGTCTCGTGGCGCGTGAGCGTCAGCGTCGCCGGGTCGAGCCGGTAGTAGGACTCCCACGCCGGTGCGAGGAGGACGACGCGCGTCGGCCCGAAGACGCCCGTGGCGTGGGTGTGGTGGTGGCCGACGAGACAGAGGTCGGGTTCGACCGCCCGCAGCAGGTCGTCGAGCGGCCGACACCCCACGTCGTACCCGTCTGTGCGGAGGACGCCGTGCGGGGCCTCGTGTGCCAGCAGGACGTCCACGTCCCGCAGTCGCTTCGCCCGCTCGACGTCGTCGCGGACGAAGTGCCGGCGACGCTCGCCCGCGAGTTCGTCGCGGGAGGTCTCGTACTGCGTGGGAGCGTAGTTCCCCGAGAGGCCGGCGACGCGGATGCCGCCGACGTCCGCCGCCTGCGAGGCGAGCAGGTGGACGTTCTCGGTCCCGGTGTCGTCGCCCGCTCTGAGTCTGTCGACCACGTCGAAGTCCTCGTTGTTGCCGGCGACGAACCACGTCGGCGCCGGCAGGTCGTAGGTCAGGAGGTCGCCGGTCTGCAGGGCGACGTCGGCGGCGGCAGCATCGTACGCCGCGAACAGCGAGCGCCTGCGTTCGGGGCCGTCGGCGTGGGCGTCTCCGAGGACGAGCATCGACCGGCCGTTCGCGCTCCCGCCCCTTCAACGTCACCGCGATTTATGCCGGACGCCCCCCACGTCTCCGACATGGACCCCGCTCGACTGACCGTCGACCGCCTGCCCGCAGACCCGACTCGGACGCGGTCGGTCGAGTTCGTCGAGCGGAAGGGCCTCGGTCACCCGGACACCATCTGCGACGGCGTGGCGGAGGCCGTCTCCCGGCGCCTCTCGCGGTGGTACCGCGACCGGTTCGGCCGCGTCCTGCACCACAACACGGACAGCGTGCAGCTGGTCGCCGGGCGCGCCGCGCCCGCGTTCGGCGGAGGCGAGGTCGAGACCCCCATCTACCTCCTCCTCGGGGGCCGTGCCACCGCGTCCGTCGACGGCGACCGGATTCCGGTCCACGACCTCGCCGAGGAGGCCGCACTCGACTACCTCACCGGTCGGTTCGACCATCTCGACGCCGCCCACGTCGAGGTCGAGTCCCGCATCGGCGAGGCGGGGAGCGCCCTCCGGTCGCTGGTGCAGGCGGACCCGCCGCTGGCGAACGACACGAGCGTCGGGGTCGGCTACGCTCCGCTCTCGGAGACGGAGCGAATCGTCCGGTCGCTCGAACCGGCGGTCCGGGACGTCGGCCCCGGAGTCGGCGAGGACGTGAAGGTGATGGCCCGCGGGACGCCCTCGACGCTCTCGGTGACCGTCGCCGCCGCCGTCGTCGCCGAACACGTCGCCGACGTCTCCGAGTACGTCGCCGTCACAGAGCGCATCGCGGACGTCGCTCGCCGGCACGTCCGCGACCGGACCGACCGAGACGTCGCCGTGCGCGTCAACGCGGCCGACGACCCGGCCCACGGCGAGGTGTATCTCACGGTGACGGGGCTCTCGGCGGAGATGGGCGACGACGGCAACGTCGGTCGGGGGAACCGGGCGAACGGCGTCATCGCCCCCTACCGGCCGACGAGTCTCGAAGCCGTCGCCGGCAAGAACCCGGTGAGCCACGTCGGGAAACTCTACAATCTCGTCGCCGGCGACGCGGCCGCGCGGGTCACGGACGAACTCGGGGCCGACTACGCCGAGGTGGCGCTGCTCTCTCGCATCGGCGACCCCCTCGCGGACCCGCAGGCGGCACACGTGGCGACCACCGCCGGCGACGACGTCCGGGACGCGGCGATTCGGGACGCCCTCGAGGCGGAACTGTCGGCTATCGAGTCGCTCACCGACGACGTGATCGCGGGTCGGCGTGCGCTGTTCTAATCACGGGCAAACCGCCTTCCGTGTCAGATGAACGATATTTTCGTTCGTATACGCTCGTTGCTGTTTCTCGTCGGCTGACACGCATCGGCCCGAGCTATGGTAGCCACTCGCGAACCTGGTACCCGCGGGGGGACGCACCATGAGCACCACGACGCGAGAGGACATCGAGGGACTGCACAGAGAGTAAACGGAGGCCATCTGGAACGGCGGCGACGGTCGACAGGCTCGGCGAGCTGTTCGCCGAGGACGCGGTCGTCCACGAGCTGACAGAGGGGGTCGACTACGAGGGACTCGACGAGCTAGGCGCGTGGGTCGAAACCGTCCGCACGGGGTTCCCGGACTTCCACGTCGACGTCGAAGACGTCGTCGTAGACGGCGACACACACGTCACCCGGTGGACCGCCACCGGGACCCACGAGGGGAGGCTCCCGGGGCTCGACGCCGACCCGACCCACGAGTCGGTCGAGTTCGAGGGCGTGACCGTCTACAGGCTAGCGGACGAACTGGTCGCCGAGGCGTGGTGGTACTACGACATGCTCGGAATCGTCGAGCAACTCGGTCTCGCTCCGGCGGGGACGCCCGCGTAGCGCCGCCCGGTTCGACCGCTCACAGTGTTTTCGAGGCGGAAGTCCACGGCTCTAGCCGTGGGGAGGTGACGCCGGTCGCGCACTGACGCCGACGAACGACCCGTCGCCGTGCCCCTCCTCGACTGGCTCGTCCGGACCCACCGCTCCCGGCGGGTGGTAGATGGTCTGGACGAACTCGACGTCCCCGAAGCCGGCGGTCTCGAGCGCCGCGACCAGTTCCCCGGTCGAGACGAACGTGGCGTGGCGGTAGAACGGGTTCTCGTCTTTCGTCTCCCGGTACAGTTCGCCGACCGGACTCGCCCTGTCGATGTATCCGAGGACGAGCGCCCCGTCGGCGTCGAGCACCCGCCGCGCCTCGGCGAGCGTCTGCGCCACGTCGTCGACGAAGCAGATAGTGGTCACTATCAGTGCGGCGTCGAAGACGCCGTCGCGGAAGGGGAGCGCCTCGGCCACGCCGCGGACGACTTCGACGCCACGGTCGCGGGCGCGGGCGAGCATCTGCGCCGTCGGGTCCACGCCGTACTGGAAGCCGAGCGGCTCGGCGAAGCGACCGCTCCCGACGCCGATCTCCAGCCCCCGGTCCGGGTCGGAGACGAGCCGGGAGAGCGCCTCGACCTCGGCTGCGTACTCGTGTTCGTGGACCTCGAACCACTCCTCGTAGCGGTCCGCGTGGACCTCGAACGGTTCGGTACGGGGCATCTCAGTCGTCAGCCGGGCCGGCGCTCGCCTTCTCGAGCTTCCCGTTGAGGACCTTCGCGGCCGTCAGTACGGGGTCCCAGACGGGGCTGAACGGCGGCGCGTACGCCAGGTCGAGATACTCCACCTCGCCGACGGTCATCCCCTCCGTCAGCGCCGTCGCCACCGTGTCGATGCGCTTTGCAGCACCCTCGCGGCCGACCATGCTCCCGCCGAGGAGCCGGCCGGTCTCCCTGTCCGCGGTGAGCGTCACCGTCAACTCCGCTGCGCCGGGGTAGTAGTGGGCCCGCGAGGAGGCGGTGATGGTCTGCGAGACGGGGTCGAAACCGGCCGACTCGGCCACCTCGTGGTCGATGACCCCGGTCCGTGCCGCCTCGAGTTCGAAGGCCTTCACGACCGCCGTGCCCGCGATGTCGCCCGTGGGCGTCGGGTCGCCCGCGACGGTCTGGCCGACGGCGCGCCCCGCCCGGTTCGCGGTGAGCGCGAGCGGAACGTGGTCGGGTCCGCCGGTGACGACGTTTCTCGCCTCCGCGCAGTCGCCCGCCGCGTAGACGTTCTCGTAGTTCGTGCGCCCGTACTCGTCGGTGGCGACCGCCCCGGTCGGCCCGAGTTCGATGCCCGACGCCTCGGCGAGTTCGGCGTTCGGGGCGACGCCGACGCCGACGAGAACGAGGTCGACCGGCACCCGCTCGTCGCCGACGTCGACGGCCTCCACGCGGTCGGTTCCGGCGAACCCCTCGACTGCGGTGTCGAGGTGGAGCGTCACGCCCTGGTCTGTGAGGTGGTCCTCGACGGCCGCGGCGACCGTCTCGCCGAACGGCTGGAGGACGTGCGGGAGCATCTCGAAGAGGTGGACGTCGAGGCCGCGCCCGTGGAACGCCTCCGCCATCTCGATGCCGATGTAGCCGCCGCCGACGACCGCGACCGTCTCGACGTCCCCGCCCTCGTCGAGGAGTGCCCGGAGTTCCCCCGCCTCGTCCATGTCGTGCATGGTGTAGACGCCGTCCAGGTCCATCCCCTCGAACGGGGGCTCGACGGCGCGCGCGCCGGTGGCGACCAGCAGGTGGTCGTAGGTCTGCTCGAACGTCTCCCCGTCGTGCTCGACGGTGACCGTCCCGCCCTCGGGGTCGATGCCGACCACCTCGTGGTGCAACCGCAGGTCGACGTCGCGCTTCTCTCTGAACGCCTCCGGCGTGACCGAGACGAGGTCGTCGAGGGAGTCTATCTCCCCCTTCACGTAGTAGGGCATCCCGCAGGCCCCGTAGGAGACCCAGTCGCCCTTCTCGAACACGACGACGTCGAGGTCGAGGTCGTCGCGCTTTGCCTTGCTGGCAGCGCTCATCCCCGCCGCGTCTCCACCGATGACGACGAACGTTTCGGTCATGTTCTAGCAATTCGTCGCCGTCGCATTAATAGCTCACCCCGATTCCAGGAGTGCGGTAACGCCCCCGACCGGTCGCTCGATTCGAACCGATTCTTCCGGCTCTCGTCCCGCCGAGACGGGGGCCACCGGTCGCTCAGGACCCTGCCGACCGCTCAGGAACCCGCCGTTCGGTCCCGCGTCCCAGACGCCGAAGAGAGCGCGAGGGCGACGAGTCCGGGGCCGAGGACCGCCACCGCGAGTTCGAGGAGGACCGCGCCGAGAAGCGAGACGGCGACGCCGCAGAAGCCGGCGAGACAGACCCGCGGCCCCCCGAGCGAGAGGAGGTGTCCCCGCGAGAGGCCGCCGGGCGCGACGAAGATGCCGAAGACCGCGAACGAGGAGACGACCCACCCGGCGGTCACCCGCCGCAGTGCGGTGTCCGGGTCGACCCCCCGAACCAGCCCGACGAGCCGCCACCCCAGCGCGATGGGAACGGCCGCGAGGACGGCGAAAGCGACCAGCCCCGCGGCGACGAGGGCGGCCGCGACTTCCCAGAGGGCGACGCCGCCGGCGACGTACCAGACGGCGGCCACGCCGAGGAGGTACGCCGCCCCCACCGCGGAAAACGCCGTACGGAGCGAGGAGGCGAACGACCGCCGCGCGCCGCTGCGAGCGAGCAGGAGCGTCAGGAGCGTCACCGCCGCGGCGACGCCGACGGTGAGGACGAACGCGAGAACCGGGAGGAGTCCAGCGGGGAGGGCCATGCGCGTACCTGACTCCCCGCAGACATAAATCTGGCCACGAGCGAGGGGCGCGAACCGGGGATGTCGACGCGGGTCGAAAGATATCAGAAAGACATCACTGTATTCGAATTATCGAACTCCAGATGATTTAACCACCGTGTTAACTGTTACTCTAATTCGATTCTAGCTCAATTCGATTACGAATGATACATACCATATTTCGTATCTGTTTCGACGACGAGCGGCGTCGAGACCGTTTCCGGTCCGGGAAAACGGTTAACTCCCTGACGCGAGAGTCTCCGACAGTGACACGCCGTTCGTCGTCGGACCGGTCCGCTCGCGGCAGTCGGAGGGGACGGAGTCGGTCCGCTCGCGTCGGTCGGAAGGGACGGAACCGGGCCGCTCGCGTCGGTCGGA
>JBDGSQ010000008.1:8846-14632 GCA_042217455.1 Haloferacaceae archaeon
CGGTCCGCTCGCGTCGGTCGGAAGGGACGGAACCGGGCCGCTCGCGTCGGTCGGAGGGGGCTGGGCCGGTCCGACCCCGTCTCTCCCGCTGGCGCAACGTCGTTCCCCGTCCCCCGTCCACCGGATCACCCGACAGCTACGCTCGCGGGGTGGTCCCGTGGTCGCTGAGCGCACCGTCCGACTCGCGTCGCTCGCGGGTGCCCTCCTCGGCGGCGTCGCCGTCGCCGTCGCACCGCTCGGCGGCGGTCTCTCGGTGGCGGGGCAGTACGCCGTCGCCACGATGGTCGTCGCCGCCGTCCTCTGGATAACCGGCGCGCTCCCGCTCCCCGTGACGGCGCTCCTCGTGCCGGTCCTCCTGACGGCGACCGGCGTCTACCCCGACTTCGGGGACGCCGTCGCGGGCTTCGCCGACCCGGTCATCTTCCTGTTGCTCGCGGGGTTCGTCCTCGCCGAGGCGCTGAAGGCGCAGGGCATCGACCGCCGAATCGCGTACCACATCCTCGTCCGACTCGGCACCTCGCCGCGGCGACTCGTCCTCGCGGTCATGGTCGCCACGGCCGGCCTCTCGATGATCATCTCGAACACGGCGACGACGGCGATGATGGTCCCCATCGCCGTCGGGCTGGTCGGGCAGGTGACCGACGTCGCCGAAAGCGAGGGCGGCGAGGACGCCTCGAACCTCCAGATAGCCATGCTGCTGGGCATCGCCTACGCGGCGAGTCTCGGCGGCGTGGGCACCATCATCGGGACGCCGCCGAACGCCATCGTCGTCGGGCAGTTACAGGAACTCGTCGGGGTGGACATCACGTTCGTCGACTGGCTCTTCGTCGGCCTGCCGATGGTCGCCGTCACGCTCCCGCTGGCGTGGTACCTCCTCACCCACGTCGTCTACCCGCCGGCGGTGACGGACGTGAGCGGCGCGCGCCAGTCGGCCCGCGAGCAACTGCGCGAGGCGGGACCGCTCGACGCCGACGGGCGACGCGTCGTCGCCATCTTCGCGGCGACGGCGTCGCTGTGGCTCCTCGGCGGTCTCGGCTTCCTGTTCCGGGAGACCCTCCCGAACCAGTGGTTCGTCGCCATCTTCGGGGGGGAGGGCCCGACGCCGTTCGGCACCGTCGGCCATCAGGGCGTCCTCTACTACGTCGTCGTCGGACTGCTCGCCGTCCCCGCGCTGATGCTCTCCGGCGCGGTCGAGTGGGACGAGGTGACCGAGCTCGACTGGGGGACGCTCCTGCTGCTCGGCGGCGGCATCTCGCTCGCGAACGCTCTCGCGACGACGGACGCGACCAGGTGGCTCGCGGCGGTGACCTTCGGCGCGCTGGGGGACGCACCGCTGCTCGTGGTGTTGCTAACCGTCGTCGCGCTGACGGTGGCGGTCGGCGAACTCGCGTCCAACACCGCGATGGCGGCGATTCTCGCACCGCTGCTCGTCAACGTCGGTCCTGCCTACGCCGGCGCGCTCGGGACGACACCGACGCAGGCGTCGGTCTTCCTCGCGGTGACCGGCGCCATCGCCGCGAGTTACGGCTTCGCGCTCCCGGTGGCGACGCCTCCGAACGCCATCGCCTTCGGGGCGGGCTACGTGACCCGCGAGCACATGCTCCGGGCCGGCGTCCTGCTGGACGTCGTCGTCGTCCTCACGGCGACGGCGATGGTCTACCTGCTCAGCCAGTTCCTCTGGCCGCTCGTGCTGTGAGGCCGTCGGGGCGGGGGCGACGCGTTCACCGCCGGGGAGGTCGCTCCGACCCGTTCACCGCCGGGGAGGTCGCCCCGACGCGTTCGCCGCCGCCGGAGAGCCTTTGCCTCGGGGGCTCGTAGACCAGTCCATGAAAGAGAACGCGACGCTCGCGGGCGGGTGCTTCTGGTGCGTGGAGGCGGTGTTCGAGGAGCTGAAGGGAGTCGAGTCGGTCACCTCGGGCTACGCCGGCGGCCACGTAGAGAACCCGACGTACGAGGAAGTCTGCACGGGCGAGACGGGCCACGCCGAGGTCGTGCAGGTCGAGTACGACCCCGACGTCGTCTCCTACGAGCAACTGCTCGACGTCTTCTTCCTCGTCCACGACCCCACCCAGCTGAACCGGCAGGGGCCGGACGTGGGGACCCAGTACCGGTCGGCCATTTTCTACCACGACGACGGTCAGCGCGAGGTGGCAGAGCGCCTGATCGCGGAACTGGAAGAGGCGGACGCCTACGACGACCCCATCGTCACGGAGGTCGAACCGCTGGAGGCGTTCTACGAGGCCGCCGAGTACCACCAGAACTACTTCGAGAAGAACCCCGACCAGGCGTACTGCTCGATGCACATTCCGCCGAAGATAGACAAGCTCCGGTCGACCCACGCCGAACTGATGGCCGAGTAGCGACCGCGTAGAGCGACGGCCGGGTTCCGACCGCGTAGAGCGACGGCCGGGTTCCGACCGCGACCGGAATACCGAAGCGACCGGAATGCAGACCGCGACCGTAATACCGAATCGACCGCACAGCGGATGGCCGGACGGGACGTCAGGCAGGGCAACCGAGGGCGAACCAGCGCCCGCGGCGTCAGTCGCGCGGGCCGACGTAGTCGCACTCGGTGACGCACTCCTCTCTGAGCGGGTCCGTCCCGAGGACCTGCTCCCGCCGGGACCCGCTCCGGAAGACCGTGACGCCCTTCACCCCGAGTTCGCGGGCGAGCGTGAACACGTCGTGGACGTCCTGTACCGTCGCCGAGTGGGGGAGGTTCACCGTCTTGCTCACCGCGTTGTCGGTGTGACGCTGGAAGGCGGCCTGCACCGCGAGATGTCGCTCCGGGGGGACGTCGTGGGCCGTCTGGAACAGGTCCCGCACGTCCTCGGGCACCGCGTCTACGTCCCGTATGCTGGTCCGGTCCGCGAGGCGGTCGAGCAGCGCCTCGGAGTAGAACCCCCGCTCTCTGGCGATGTCGACGAAGCGGTCGGAGACGATGTCGAAACCGCCGAGCACGTGCTTCTCGTAGACGACGTTGTAGATGGGTTCGATTCCCGAGGAGCACCCGGCGACGAGCGAGATCGTCCCGGTCGGCGCGACGGTGGTCCGCGTCGCGTTCCGGACCGGGTCGTCGTACACGGAGTCCTCCCAGTTCGGGAACGGCCCGCGCTCGGCGGCGAGGTCACGCGAGGCCGCGAGCGCCGCGTCCTCCACGACGGCCATGATTCGCTCTGCCGCCTCGACGGCTTCGTCGGAGTCGTAGGGGATGCGCAGGTCGACGAGCGCGTCGTGAAAACCCATGACGCCGAGGCCGACCTTGCGGTTCGCGCGGACCATCTCCCCGATGTCCTCGACCGGAAACGCGGACATCTCGATGGCGTCGTCGAGAAAGCGCACCCCGAGTCGGACCGTCTCCCGGAGTTTCTGCTCGTCCAGTTCGCCGCCCGCGGTCATCTCGCCGAGGTTCACCGACCCGAGGACGCAGGCCTCGTAGGGCAACAGCGGGACCTCCCCGCAGGGGTTCGTCGCCTCGATGCGCCCCAGTTTCGGCGTGGGGTTCGCCTCGTTGACCGCGTCGAGAAAGAGCAGCCCGGGGTCGCCCGTCTCCCACGCCATCTCGGCGACGAGGTCCAGCACCTCTGCGGCGGACGCCTCGCCGACCGCCTCCCCGGTGCGGGGGTTCACGAGGTCGTAGGACGCGCCGGCCTCGTAGGCGTCCCAGAAGGCGGCGTCGGTGGCGACAGAGAGATTGAAGTTCCGCAGGACGCCCTCCTCGCGCTTGGCGGTGACGAACCGCCTGACGTCGGGGTGGGACGCGTCGAGGACGCCCATGTTCGCCCCGCGCCGGCGACCCCCCTGCTTTATCTGCTCGGTGGCAGCGTCGAACACCCGCATGAAGCTGAGCGGGCCGCTGGCGACCCCGCCGGTCTCGCGCACCACGTCGCCCTCCGGGCGGAGCCTCGAGAACGAGAAGCCGGTGCCGCCGCCGCTCTGGTGGATGAGCGCCGTCTGCTTGACGGCGGTGAAAATCGAGTCGAGCGAGTCCTCGACCGGGAGGACGAAGCACGCCGCCAGTTGCTGGAGCGGCGTCCCGGCGTTCATCAGCGTCGGCGAGTTCGGCAGGAACTCGAGGTTCCGCATCGCCGACTCGAAGCGCGTCGCCGTCTCCGCGACGTCGCCGCCGAACTGCCCCTCGGCCTGCGCCAGATTCGACGCCACCCGCTCGAACAGCTCCGCAGGCGTCTCGACGACCGCCCCGGTCGCGTCGGTCCGGAGGTAGCGCTCGCGCAGGACCGTCCGCGCCACCTCGTCGAGCGTTCCCATGGTTCGGTATCGTGACGGCGAGCTAATAAGAGTGCGTCCGGGGAGGCGGTCACCAGTTCGGTCCGGTCCGAAGGCCGCCCGCTCGGTGGGTCTCGACGGTCACCCGCTCAGGTACCAGCCGTGAATCCGCTCCCAGTACTCCTCGCTCGGGTGCTTCTTCGATTTCCCGTAGTTCTTGCCCTTCAGGATGTTCCGTTCGAGAGCGTTGTAGGCGAGGTTTATCGCGTGACGGGCACCGTAGCCCTCGTCGGAGGCCATGAACAGGCCCTTGTCGGTGAACAGGCGGATGCGGGCGAGTATCAGCGGCGTTCCCCGGAGCTTCTCGTCGTGCTCGTGGAGGTGGATCTTCGCCTCGAGGACGCTCATCTGGCGGTACTTCCGCTCCAGGTCGTCGACGAGGGCGACGACCTCGTCGTAGGACATGTCGTCCAGGAGGTCTGCGCCGGTGAGCGTGACCGAGCGGTTGCCGCCGACCTCCCACGTGAGCGACCGGAGCGCGTCCGTCTTGGTGACGATGCCGGTCGGCGTGCCCTCGTCGTCGACGACGACCAGCGAGGAGGCGTCGGCGTCGAACATCTCGCCGAGGGCCACGTCGAGGGGCGTGTCGCGGGTGGTCGTGCTGACCGGTTCGGTCATCAGGTCCCGGACCGGGAGGTCGAGCATCCGCTCTCGCTCGCCCTCGCGAGCCCCGAATCCGCCGTGGGACTGCCCCGACTGGAAGTCCGCCTGCCCGCCCTGACTCGTCTCCATCTCGCGGGTCACGAAGGCCATCACGTCGTGGAGGCTGACGATGCCACGGAGCTCGTCGCCGTCGACGACGGGCACGTGCGTGATGTTGTTGTCCCGGAGGACGTGGAGGGTCTCGCCGACCGTCTGGTCCGGTCCGACGGTCACGAGGTCGTCCGTGTAGACGTGGCGGACGTCGAGGACGCTGAAGTTCGACTGGACCTCCCGGAGGAGGTCGTCCGCCGTGACGACGCCCTCGAGTTCATCGCCTCTGAGGACGGGCAGGACCTTCGAGTTGCTGCCGACCATCAGCCGTGCCACCTCGCGGACGTCCTCTGTCCGGTCGACCGTCGGGACGTGCCACACGAGCGTGCCCACCTTCGCGCTCGGGGGCTGACGGGAGGCAGATAGCTGTCGCCGGGTGACGATGCCCTCGAAACCGTCGCCGTCGCCGTCGCCGTCGGTGACGACGACTGCCTTCAGCGTCGGGTCCTCGAAGGCCCCGGTGAGTTTCGAGACCGGAGTACCGACGTCGAACTGTGTGAACTCCGTAGAAACCACGTCTGAGATGTCCATAGTGCTCACCCTGCCGGAAGGTAGGTCGGCCGACGGAATAGCCGTGTTTACCATCCTCACATTCTGGGAAGGGGCAGGTGGTTGAAACGGGAGCGGACACGGGGCGTCGCCGACGTTCGAAATCACCGCAGACGGTCGCGAATCGGTGACTGCTGACGGCCGCGAAACGGCGACCGCAGACGGTCGCGAGTCGATGCCCTCACCGCCGCAGGTAC
>JBDGSQ010000008.1:14732-27495 GCA_042217455.1 Haloferacaceae archaeon
CGCGAAACGGCGACCGCAGACGGTCGCGAGTCGATGCCCTCACCGCCGCAGGTACGACATCGCCTCCTCGTCTGACACCTGCGCGAAGTCCCGGTAGTACTGGCCGACCGCGCGGAACTCGCGCGGTTCCTCGACGCAGACGACCGCGTCGGCCTCCCGCGCGAGGCGGGCCGTCGTCTTCGGGGGCGCGACCGGCACCGCGAGCACGACCCGCTCTGTCCCGGCGTCCGCGACGGCCCGGAGACACGCCGTGGCGGTGGCGCCCGTCGCGGCACCGTCGTCGACGACGACGACGGTCTTCCCCTCGAAGTCGGGCGGCTCGTCCGACGAGCGGTACCGTGCCGCCTTCGCGGCGGCGTTCTCGGCCTCCGCTTCGCGCACCTCCGCCACGTACGAGTCGTCGACGCCGACCCGGCTGATGGCGTCGTCGTTCAGCCAGACGCTCCCGTCCGCGGCGACGGCCCCGATGGCGAACTCCGGGTTGCGCGGCGCGCCCATCTTGCGCGCGACTACCACGTCGAGGGGTGCGCCGAGCGCGTCGGCGACGGCCCTCCCGAGCGGCAGTCCCCCGCGCGGAATCGCGAGGACGACGTCGGCTGTGACGCCGCGCCGCGTCAGCGCGTCCGCGAGACGCTCGCCCGCTTCCTCCCTGTTTTCGAACACGTGTGGACACCGCGTACTACGACGTCCCCCATCGGTAAGAGTCCGGCCCCATCGAAGCCCGCCCGCGTCCCACCGTCCTGAAACCACAGAAACATTTAATCGGTTCTCAGAGAAAGGTCACAATGGGCAGTACCCCGCCCGAGATTACCATGATAGACCGACGGAACCCGTTCAGGGACATAGAGCGGATGTTCGAGCAGCTGAGCGAGCAGTTCGACGAGTCCGCCCGGTGGTGGGAAGGCGAGCGCCCGACGTCGTTCGCCGGTTCGATGAGCGTCGACGTGGCAGACCAGGCCGAGGCGTTCGTGGTCACGGCGGACCTCCCCGGATTCGAGAAAGACGAGATCGACGTCACCATCTCGAACAGCGTCCTCGAGATAGCGGCCGAACACGAGAGCGAAACCGAAACGCGCGAGGAGGACTACCTCAGACAGGAGCGCACGAGCAGTTCGATGAGCCGGTCGCTCAGGCTCCCCGAACCGGTCCGCGAGGACGACGTCTCCGCGAAGTACAAGAACGGCGTCCTGACGGTCACCCTCCCCAAAACCGAACCGAAAGAGGAGGGTCGGGACATCGAAATCGAGTGAGGTCGGCCCGCTGACCGTCACCGGCGCGGCGGTCGCCTCTCGCCCGACGGGCGTCGCGTGGGATGCCTCCGTCTGCCGCCCGTCGGGGGGTGGTCACCCGACCGGACCTAGTCGTCTGCGCTGACCGCGCTCTCCTCGGTGGCGGCACAGCGGTTCGGCCCGAGTTCGAGTTCGTTCTCCTCGTCCTCGTCCGCGGGCGTGTACTCGCCCGCGTTCGTGGCGATGACCGTCTCGTAGTTCGGCGGTTTCGACGGGAGGTTGTCGAACATGTGCTCGACGAAGTCGTCCTCGTCCATCCGGAGGATCGCGTTGTTGTTCCAGACGTAACCGACCGTCGAGAACATCGGCGCCCCGGGGGTGACGTCGATGTACTCCCCGTCGTCGGTGACCGAGAAGTGACCCGGCAGAACCTTCACCGAGTTCGGCAGGCTCATGATGACCTTGTGGAGCGTCTCGTACTGGACGCGGGCCCCGTCGCGGGCGTCCTCGTCTGCGAACTGGAGTTCCGTCCGGCCGATGGACTCGACGAACAGCGTGTCGCCGGTCAGGAGCGCCTCGTCGTCGACGAGGTAGGACGTCATCCCGGTGGTGTGACCGGGCGTGTGGACCGCCTTTATCTCGACGTCGCCGAGCGAGACGACGTCGTTGGGTTCGACGGGGTCGAACTCGAACTGCGGGTCGCGCGTCGCCGCGGGCGCGCCGAGGTGGTACGGGACGCCGAGTCTGTCGGCGACGCGCCGGCCCGCGGAGATGTGGTCCGCGTGGATGTGGGTGTCGAAGACGTGCGTGACCTTCAGCCCGCGCTCGCGGGCGGCGTCGAGGAACCGGTCGGTGGCGCGCGTCACGTCGACGAGCGCGGCCTCGCCGGCCTCCTTCGAGCCGACCACGTAGCCGAGACAGCCCTTCGAGCGCCGCTGGAGCTGGAGGAGGACGAGGTCGTCGTTCGACGTGGAGACCGGGACGACGTCGTAGACCATGCTCCACGCTTCCATGCCGCCGTCCACGATGGAGACGTTCTCGAAGCCATCCGACTCGAGCCACTGGCCGAACTGTTCCGCGGACGCCCCCGTCGCACAGGTGACGGCGATCTCGTCTGCCGCCTCCGCCTCCTCGCGGTACTGCTCGAAGTCGCCAACGAGTTCGTCGTCCGACCCGGAGTACTCGACGTTCTTCGCCCCGCCGATGTGCCACCCCTCGTAGTCCTCGGGCGCTCGCGTGTCGAACAGGACGAAATCCTCGTCCGCGTCGATCTTGTCTCGCAGCGTTTCTGCGTCAATCCACGTTGTCATTGGTACGGAGTATTGTACTGGGTATGCAAACATAAGGATTCGACACCCTGCCGAAATTGCGACGGGAAGTTCCCCAACCGAAATACTGATATACATCCATAATAGATATCTGCTAATATTGTGGGAAAATACCCATCAGTCACACGACTGATCTCGTTCGAGCGGTCGCGCGCGTCGTCGTCAGTCGTGCCGATGCGGGTGACGGAGAACGCGAGCGGTTCGCACAGGTATCTCCGACTGTCAGAACGGGAGAAGAACCGATAATCACATTATTGTGCATTACTGCTAGCCTACTAGGAGAATGAACGAAGACGAAATCGAGGCCACGCTCAAGGACCTCCCGCCGAGTTCGAAGTTCGTCTACAAGACGCTCGCTCAGCACGGTCCGATGACGCTGAAGGGCCTCACGGAGGAGACGCTGCTCTCGTCGCGGACCGCCCGCTACGGGCTCGACCAGCTTGAGGAGGTGGGGCTCATCGAGTCGGCGCCCGCGCTCCACGACGGTCGACAGACCTGCTACAGTCTGCGACACGGCACGGGACCGCACGGCGAGTACGCCCAGCGGGCGCTGGTCGACGCCGAGTGGGTCGAAGACCACCTCGCCGAGTTCGAGGAGGACGACCCCGAGTACCGCCTCGTCGCCGTCGACGAAGCCTACGAGGAGGGCCACATCCCCGGCGCGGTCGAACTCGACCCGATGGAGACGCTGGTCTACCCGGACCGGGCGGGCATCCCCGACCGCGAGCAGTTCGAGCAGATCGTCGGCCAGCGGGGCATCACCGAGGACAGCACCGTCGTCGTCTACTCGGACGGTATCAACGAGTTCGCCGCCCTGGCCTACTGGACGTTCAAGTACTACCGCCACAGCGACGTCCGCATCCTCAACGGCGGGAAGCGGTACTGGTCCGAGAACGGCCACCCCACGACGCTGACCCGGCCGTCGATCACCCCGCAGACGTACCACGCACAGGAGCCCCACGAGCGCATCCGCGCGTACCGCTCGGACGTGCAGGCCGCGCTCGCGGGCGAGACGACCATCGTGGACGTTCGCACCGCCGGCGAGTACCGCGGCGAGCAGCGCGCACCCGAGGACGGCGTCCCGACCGCGCGCGTCGCCGGTCGTATCCCGAACTCCGTCCACGTCGAGTGGACCGAGGTGGTGAACGACGCGTGGCAGTTCAAGCGCCGCCACCAGCTAGAGCGACTCTTCCGGACCGAGGGGGTCGAGGAAGACGACGACCTCATCGTCTACTGCAACGTCGGCGAGCGCGCCGCCCTCGTCTGGTTCGTCCTCTCGGAACTGCTCGGCTACCGCAACGTCGCCAACTACGACGGGTCGTGGGCCGAGTGGGGCAACCTCATCGACGCTCCCATCGAGACCGGCAACCCGGAGTGACCGTCGACGCCGGCGGAGCGAGACGGTCGGACCGGGACGGGCGCGGAGACGACCCGAAACGGACACCTACGGGACAATATTGCGAGAAACGAAGGAACTGTTGTGCAGTTCCGTTGATTTAGGCGGGTCATCCTCGCACCTACAAGTGTTCATTCCCAAGACGGGGTGACCATGGAGCAGATCGTAGTTCTCGGTGCCGGCGTCGGCGGCACCATGACCGCAAACTTCCTGCGTCGCAAACTGGACCGCTCGGAGGCGGAGATAACCGTCGTGGACCGGAGCACGACCCACGTCTACCAGCCGTCGTTCTACCTGCTCCCGTTCCACTACATGGAACCGGAGGACCAGACCCGCGACGTCCGCGAGTCGTTCCAGGACGGCGTCGCGTTCGTCGAAGACGAGGTGACGGCGGTCGACCCCGACGCGCAGACGGTCGAACTCGCCGGCGCGGAGGACGCCCTCGGGTACGACTACCTCGTCGTCGCCACCGGGCACCGGACCGACGAGAGTGCGGTTCCCGGCATGAAAGCGGGCTGGGAGGAGACGGACTCGGTGTACCCCTTCTACAACTTCGAGGCCGCGATGGGCCTGCGCGAGGCCCTGCCGGCGTTCGACGGAGGGACGTTCCTCGTCACCATCCCGGACACGCCGATCAAGTGCGCCGGCGCGCCGCTGAAGATGTCGATGCTGGCGGAGGACTACTTCGAGCGGCAGGGCATCCGCGACGACGTCGAGGTGATCATGACGCGGAACGCGGACTCCATCTTCGGCGTCGAACCCTACAAGAGCAAGCTAGAGGAGATCTGGGAGGAGCGCGACATCCAGGCGAAGCTCCACTTCAGCGTCGCGGAGGTCGACTACGAGAACCAGATCGTCCGCAGCGCGGACGGGGAGGAGATCGAGTACGACCTGTACGCGCCCGTCTCGCCGCAGTTCGGCGTGGAGGCCATCACCGAACACTCCCCGCTCACGGAGGGCGACGAGGAGAACGGACAGCAGTACGTCACGGTCGACGACTACACGCTCCAGCACACCGAGTACGACAACGTCTTCGCGCTCGGTGACTGCGACGACACCCCGAAGTCCCGGACCGCGGCGGCCGCCCGCAAGCAGTCCCACGTCGTGGCGAAGAACCTCGCCGCGGTCATCGAGGACAGGCCGATGCGCGCAGCGTACTCCGGGTACGCCGCGTGTCCGCTCCTCACCGAGAAGGGCAAGGCGATGGTCGCGGAGTTCGACTACGAGGAGAGCATCTCCGCGCCGGTCAACAGCCGCATGAACTGGATCATGGACATCAACGTCCTGCCCGCCATCTACTGGAACTCCTGGCTCCGCGGCTACGACCCGCTCCCCTAGAGGCAACCAATGGCGAACAAGGAACACGAGTTCGAGGCGGCCGAGGTCCTCGAGGACCCCGAGACCGCCCGACTCATCGAGACCGTAAGCGAGAACGCAACGGAGTTACAGCGACTCCTCGACGAACTCGTGGTGGTCCAGCGACTGGCCGAGGGGCTCGCCCCGGAGCTCCAGGACGCCGCGCGGGAGAATCGCGAACCGATAGCGCAGCTCCGGACGGCCTTCGAGCGAGAGGAGACGCTCGTCCTCCTCCGCACGCTGGGTGAGGACTCGGAGGACCTCGTCGAACTCCTGCGCGCCCTCGAAGCGACGCAGGGGCTCGTCGAGGACCTCGTCCCGGAACTGGTCACGGTGGCGCGCGAGAACAGAGAGACCGTAGAGCGCCTGCGGATGGCCTTCGAGGACGAGGAGACGGTCCGACTGCTCGAGGCCGTCGGCGACAACAAGGCGTCCATCGCGCAGTCGCTCGAACTGCTGGACGCGTCGACCGATCTCGCAGACGACCTCCTCCCGGAGCTAATCACGGTCGCCCGCGAGAACCGCGAGACGGTCGAACGGATGCGGATGGCCTTCGAGCGAGAGGAGACGCTCGTCCTCCTCGAACGGCTCGGCGAGAACACCGAGACGCTCGCGCAGACCCTCGACCTCCTCGACGTGACGGTCGACCTCGCAGACGACCTCGTGCCGGAGGTCGTGGTGGTGGCCCGCGACAACCGGTCGGCCATCGAGGACCTCCGGCTGGCCGCCGAGGGGTTCGCCGACGCCCACCGCGAGCGCGACGTGGACATGTACGAGTTCGGTCAGAGCCTCGCGAACGTCGTGGCGCTGACCGAGACGCTCGGCGACCCCGACGTCGCCGAGTCCCTCGACGCCACCCTCGGCGCGTTCGCCGAGGACGACCCCGAACCGGTGGGTCTGTTCGGCCTGCTCGGGGCGCTCCGCGACGCCGAGGTCAAGCGCGGGCTCGGCCGGCTGGTCGAGGCGCTGCGCCGACTCGGTCGGACGTAGTCGCCCGCCCACTCTCACCACTCGCCGCTCACCGCTCACTGACCCGGACAGCCAGCGACCGCCGTCACGGTCACCGCTCGGCGACCCGCACGACCAGCGCGTCGCCGTCGCGCTCGAAGTCGGTGTCGTACGCGGCGGAGCGCTCGCGCACCGTCTCGCGGCTCCACTCGGCAGTCGACGGCGCGGCGCGGTGGACCCGGCAGTCAGCAATCTCGGTGGGGACCAGCCTGACCCGGTCTATCGCGGTCGATTCGGCGTCGACGACCACCTCGAACAGGAAGCTCCGGTCGTTCCGCAGTTCGGCGTCGACGGCGTAGTCGTCGACGAAGTCGCCCGCGTCGTAGAGAATCGGGACCCCCTCGTGGACCTCCACGCCCTGGAAGACGTGCGCGCTGTGGCCGTGGACGAGGTCGACGCCCCCGTCCTCGACGAGCCAGTGGGCGAACCGCTCGAACCGGGGCGGCGGCGACGTCACCATGTTCGGCCCCCAGTGCAGCGAGGCGACGAGGAGGTCCGGGTCCGAGGCCCGCGCCGACGCGAGGGCGCGCTCGACGCGGCGGCGAGTCTCCCGGTCCTCCACGTCGACGTCGGCGCAGGCGGTCCCCGGTTCGTCCGCGCCGGCGGCGTACTCGGGGGTGTTGTCGGTGAACGAGACCAGCGCGACCCGGAGGTCGCCCGCGTCGACGACCGCCGGGTCCCACGCCTCGCCGCGAGTCCTGCCCGCACCGGACCGCGCGACGCCGGCGTCGTCGAGGGCGTCGAGCGTGTCACGGAGCGCCGTCTCGCCGAAGTCGAGGACGTGGTTGTTCGCGAGCGTGGCCCAGTCGACGCCGGCGGACGTGAGTGCGGGGACGGCCCAGTTCGGCGACGCCCGGAAGAGGAACGGCCGGTAGGTCCGGGTCCACGGCTCCCCGCGGTTCGACAGACAGCACTCGAGGTTCACGAACAGGCCGTCGAGGGACTGCAACCGGTCGAGCGCGTCGCCCCAGACCGCCGTGACGGCGCGCCGTCGCTGGTTCTCGTCGACGAGGCGCCCGAGCATCACGTCGCCGACGAATCCGAGTCTGTACGTCCGGGCTGGAGGCGGCATCGGTCGAGAGTGGTGTGTTATCAGGTCACTACATCACGCGTGACGTGTGAATAGCTACCACATAATAATTTATTATACTACCGGACAGACTACTGACCATGGCCACAGGTCAGACACGGTCGCACCACCGGTGTAGTTGCGGAAAGGCCTTCGAGACGACCGACGAACTACTCGACCACGCCCGGACCGACCACGGAATCTGGGTACACTAGACCTCCGGCCATCTGTTCCCGACTGTCGCATCCCTCCGAGCCGACGGCCCTCCGTCCCCGCGTCGTCTCGCCACAGAGCACTCCTCCCGACCCCGCTCCCGAGGGAACCCCGGGCCTCCCGACCCCGCTCCCGAGAGAACTCCGGGCCTCCCGACCCCGCTCCCGAGAGAACTCCGGTCCTCCCGACCCCGCTCCCGAAGGGACCTCCGGCGAGAGCTCGGGGGAAGATTCACGTCGGCTCCCCGCGAGCGTCCGAACCAGCATGTCGAGTCGGTCGGGAGGTCTCAGGTCGCGCGTCGCCTGCGGCGCACGCTCCGGGGAGTCGTACTGATGCGAGCGCTCGTCTACGGCGACGTCCACCTCGACACCGGCGCGGTGTCGCACCCGTACGAGCGGCCGGACCTCGACCCCGCCGAGTGGGACGCGGTGGTCACCCTCGGCGACGTGGTCCACCGGACGCGGGAGGACTTCGAGGACCCGGCGGACGGCGACCCGTACGAGCGCCGGGGGCGGGCCCTCTTCGAGCACCTCGATGCCACGGGCGTACCGGTGCTCGCCGTCCCGGGGAACCACGACCCCCTCGACGCCACCCGCCGCCTCGTCTCCGGGCTGGAGAACGTGGTCGTCGCCCACCGGCGCACCGTCACGGCGGACGACGTCGCCGCGGCCTCCGACTGGGACGGCGTCCGGTTCGCCGCCGTCGGCTGTGAGGCCTTCGACCAGGGCCCCGAACTCGACTACCTGAACGTCCCCTCGCTCGACCCCCGTACGGATGCCGACGGCGCGGGGACGGTCCACGAGCGGGCGACGGCGGTGGGCGAGCGCATCGAGTCGGCGGTCGGGGCGTACCTCTCGGGGACGCGCACCGCCGACGAGGCGGCCGACTCGCTCGACCCGGCGCCCGGAGACCGACAGACCGTCGTCTCGCAACTGGAGGCGCTCGCCGCCCGGTTCCGGACGTGGCGGGACCTCCTCGCCGGCGACGGACCGACCGTGGCGCTCTCGCACGTCTCCCCGTTCGGCGTCGCCTTCGACAGCCACCACGGCGACGACGACTGGTCGCGGTACCCCACCGGCTCTATCGCCCTCAAGATGGCGCTGTACGACGCGACGCCCCTCGCGGCGCTCTCCGGGCACACCCACGTGCGGGGGACCGACGTGGTGCAGGGCGCGGCCCAGACGACGTACGCGTACAACCCCGGCCAGAACGTCGTCGCCGTGACCCTCCGCCCCGGGACGGGGCAGGTTCGGCCGGAGGTGCCGTCGCTGTGAGTCGATCCCGACGCACCCCGGCGACAGCGGCGTCGCTCCGGACGATTTCGGGTCGTCGCGCCTAGCTGTGACCCTCCGCCCTCGCGGCCGGGAACTTCCCGGTCGGCGTCGTGAAACCGTCTATCTCGGTCACCAGTTCCGCGGTGTTGCTGTCGAAGACCAGCAGTTTCCCCGCGTCCCAGAGACTCACGTACACCCGCGAGCCGTCGCGGGTGAATATCGGGTGGAGGGAGCGCCCCTTCCCCCACTCCGCGCAGTCGATGACGTGCTCGACTTCGAGCGTCTCGGGGTCGATTGTGTAGACGACGGAGTTGGTCTCCTCCGTGTCGAACAGCACGTCGGCCCAGACGTAGTCGCTCGCGGGATGATACCGGATGAACAGTCCCTTTCCGGGGACGTCGATGGTGTCGACCACCTCGAAGTTCTCGAGGTCCCAGACCGTCACCTTCGGCGCGCCCATGTGGGTCGTGTACGCCCGCTTGCGCTCCGGGTCGACAGCACCCGGTCCGGGGTGGGGCACCTTCGAGGTGTCTATCTTCGCCGCGAGCTCGCGCTTCTCGGTGTCGACGACCCCCATCACGTTGTCGCCCTGTGAGGCGACGAAGAAGTACCGCTCGTCGGGGCCGAAGAAGCCGTCGTGGAGTCGACTGGCCACCGGGATGTCGGCGACGACGGGGAACTCGTCGCTCGTGTAGTCCACCATCTGTATCCGCCCGGCCTCGTGGAGCGCAAAGAGGAACGCGTTCTGCTTCGGGACGTCGTACAGGGTGTGGACCTGACTGTCGACCACCTCACCGTCGGCGTTCTTCCCGCTGGTCGCGATGGTCCTCACGGGGGCCATGTCCCCGGCGTCGGCGACGAACAGCGCCTTCGGGTTGTAGAACCCGCCGGCGACGTACTCGTCGTTCCCGGCGACGGCGAGCCCGCGCGCGCTGGTGGCGTTCCGGACCCGCGCGACCCGCTCGAACCCCCACAGGTCGAGTTTGTACATCCACCCCTCGCGCGACTGGGTGTACGCGTACGCCCCCTCGCGCGTCCCCTCGGGAAGGTTACTCGGGAAGTCCGCGAAGTGGATAGCCCGGCCCACGTCGCGTATCCGAGCGATTCGCTCGTGGTTCACCGTGTCGACGACGGCGACCGACTCGTTCTCGCGTTCGATGACCACCATCAGGTCTCGCAGGTCCTCGACGTCGTGCTGGGGCGCCGTCACGAGGTCCGCCTCGTCGAGGAGGACGTCGTGCATCGGCAGGTCCGGTCCCGCCGTCGTCGCCGTGGTCGCTGTCGCCTCCGTCTCCGTACTCGCTGCTGTCTCATCCGCTCTCGGAGCGCCGGCACATCCCGCGAAGGCACCGCCGACGAGGGTCGCGCCCGTCGCCTTCAGGAGTCGCCGCCGCGTGTGCGTGTTTCCTGTCATGTCGTGGTCACCCGGCAGTGCCGGGCCGTCTTCCGTCGGTCCGCCGACTGTCGCTGTCGTCGCGCCGCCGTGGCTGTCGATCGACCCGCCTCGCTCGGTGGTCGACCGCACCGTCGCACAGACGGACACGGCGGATGGCCCCGTGCGGTGTGCGGCCGACCCGTCCGCCGGTAGACGGCGAGCGGGTGTCGCTGTCGCAGGCCGGTGCGGGTCCACTGTGAGTGTCTCGTCACGCGGGTGGTCATTGGGGGACGCCCGTATTACACCCAACAATGATTATAGAACGGCGAGAAACGTGTGCGAACACCTCCGAACGCACGCGCACGTGTTCGACTCGCTCATCAGGCGTCCCGGAGGTGCGTCTCCGCGAACCAGCCGAGGACCTTCCCCTCGGCGCGATGGAGGATGTCGCTGGCCGTGGCCTTCGCGACGCCGAGGTCGCCTGCGAGTTCCGTCAGCGTCGCGTCCCGTGGCGTGTCGTAGTATCCCCGGTCGAGCGCGACGAGAAACACCTCGCGCTGGCGGTCGGTCAGGAGGGTGTCCGTCTCCTGCGTGCCGAACGAACGGACGTACTCGATTCGGAAGTCGATGCCGAGGTCGTCGAGGTGGTCGCCGAGCGTCGAGAGCCGCCCGCCAGTGGTCGAGAGCGTCCACGTCGCCTCGCCGTCGCGTATCTCGAACGGCGTCTCCAGCGGGACGCCCGCCCGCATGATCGGGAGCAGGAGGAGCGGATTCGCCGTCTCTACCTGCACGAGCGCGACGTCGTCTCGCTTCCAGAGCAGTTCGACCGACTGTATCTCCCGCCGGTCGCTCATCTCCGCGAGCAGGGGAACGGGGTCCTCGGTGACGAGTTCCACGAGGGCGACGCCCGACTGTTCGCCGGCAAGCGTCGTCATCACCCGGAACGCCGTCTCGGGGTTGGTCACCGAGAGGTCGTACACCCAGACTCGTTCCGGCACGGCGACGGTGAGTTTCGCCTGCGGCATCGGTACGGTCGAGGCTAGTCGGCCGGGTTCGATAGCCCTGCCCCCGAACGTGTTCGAACGCGGCTGAGACGTTCGCGGCGAGTTTCACCGCCGTCGAGCGGGTAGGTACTGACAGGTCGGCACCGGCCCGGCACCGTGCCGGTCCCGCACCGCCGCCACGTGACCATGACGACGACACCGCACGCACACGACCGGACGACCGACTCGACAGTGAATCGACTCTCGCTGAACCCGCTCGTGGTCCTCGGCTACCTGTTCCTCCTCGCGGGACTGGGACTGGCCGCCTACCACGGACTCGCGCAACTGGATGTCCTCCCGCGGGTGAGCTGGGTGTCGTGGAGTCACATCCACTACGTCACCGTCGGGGGGTTCTCGCAGATACTTCTCGGCCTGCTCCCGCAGGTGGCTGCGCGGAAGCTAGACCAGCCCACGCCGCCGCGGTGGTACGCCCTCCTGAACGCGGGGCTGCTCACCGGCGGCTTCCTCCTCCTCTGGTACGGGCGCGGCTTCGGCCACCCGCGCTGGTTCGACGCGGGGCTGGTGGTCGTCTGGCTGCTCGTGCTGGGACTGCTCCTCGTGGTCCTCCGGATGGCCCTCCGGAGTCCGTACGGGTGGGACCCGACGGTGGCGCTCTTCATCCTCTCGCCGTTCGTCTTCCTCTGGGGAATCACGTACGCGTGGGGGCTGTACGCCCACGCGTGGCGCGTCCCCGGAGGATGGCTCGGTCTCCGCGAGGCGCACGTCCACGCCAACGCGTGGGGCTTTCTCGCGTTCGCGGTCGTCGGGACGCTCTACGAACTGTTCCCCCGCCTCGTGAAGACCGACCTCTACAGCCAGCGACTGAAGCGCTACTCGGTCCCGTTCTTCGCCGCCGGCATCTTCCCGCTCATCACCGGACCGTGGCTCGGTATGGGTCGCTCGGTGACCGCCACCGGTCTCGTGCTGTACGCCACCGGCTTCGCGCTCTACCTCTACAACCTCCTCCGGACCTACCGCGCCGGGACCGAGTCCGGCGTCGCCCGGATGCTGCTGGCGTCGCAGTTCTGGCTCCTCGGCCCCGCGGGCTTCGCTCCCTTCGTCCTCTTCGGCGTCGAGTGGGTCCCGACCACCTACATCGAGCAGGGCGCCCTCCACTTCTTCTTCGTGGGGTGGGCGCTCCCGATCGCGTTCGCCGGCCTGACCATCGCGGCCCGGAGCTTCCACTGCCCGCGCGCCCCGGACGGCGGCGAACCGACCGACGGCGTCTTCCCGGCGCTCGACGTCCCCGACGTCGAGCGCTGGCGAGTGTGGGTCTGGAACCTCGCGGTACTGGTCGTCGGCTTCGGCTTCTTCTATCAGGACCGGGGCTGGTCGACGGCGCTGTTCGGCGTCGGCTACGCGGTCATCGCGGCGCTGTGGCTCTGGTTCCTCCTCGCGGCGGCGCGGGACCACCGACGGCGACTCGCCGCCGCGTCGACCACCTGATTCGATGCGCCGCCGCGTCGACCACC
>JBDGSQ010000008.1:27595-31714 GCA_042217455.1 Haloferacaceae archaeon
GGCGACTCGCCGCCGCGTCGACCACCTGATTCGATGCGCCGCCGCGTCGACCACCCGATTCGTTCCCACGCCGCGTCGACCTCTCGACCACGCGCACATGTTCGCACCGTGAGCTAACCGGGATGCGCGAGAAGCGGTGGTATGACCGAATCCGGCGCCGCCGGCGCGGGCGACGCATCCCTCGGATCGCTCGAAGTCGTCGCCGCGGGCCTCGCCGTGCTCACCGGTCTCGTCCACGTCTACGTCGGCCTCGCTGCGGGACGGTCGCCCCTCACGCTCGCCGGCGTGGGATTTTTCGGCGGCGTGTCGCTGTACTACCTCGGGTGGCACCGCGAGGCCCTCCTCCGGGTCGCCGTCGGCTACACGGCGGTCCAGATACTCGCGTGGGCGACGCTCCGGGCGGGCGAGTACACCGCGGCGGGCTACGGCGACAAGGCGGTACAGGTGCTTCTCCTCCTCGCACTCGTCGGCGTCGCCCGGTCCGACCGGCCCGAGCCAGCGGGGCGCTGGGCGCGCTGACCGAGCCCGGGGAGCTGACCCCTCGCCCCGAGCGGTCGACGGGGCGGTCGCCGCACCGGGCGTCCCTTCGGCCGCCCGCTCACGGCGGCGGGGCGAAGAACACCTCGCGAGTGTAGAGCTGGTACGCGCCGCCGAAGGCGAGCAGGGCCATGAGCGCGATGCTCGGGACGATGGGGTCGAGGCCGTTGACGAGGGCCACGTGGAGGCGCTGAGCGAGGAAGAACGCGAGGCCGACGCCGGCGACGGCGAGGTAGTACGACTGCCACGTCACGTTCTCGACCGGGAAGTTGTCGACGACGAACCGGACCACGGCGTCCTCGTGTGAGACGTTCGAGAGGGACCCCGACGGGCCAGTCGACGACGCGTCCGGTTCGGGCCTGGGACAGCCGACGAGTGAGGCCAGACGCGAGCGCCGCGTGTCGGGCGACGAGCCGTCCGCGTCTCCGATCTCGCCCCGGGACGGCTCGTCCGACTCGACGCGGGTGCACACACAGCGCGTCACGCGGTCCCAGAGACGACCCATCTGCATTCACACTCTAGACGAAACGACGCATATAGATTCTTGGCTATTACCCGCGATAATCAACCGCGGTGACGGGGGTCACAGACGGCGCGGGCGACCCGGAGGTCACAGGTGCGCGGCGGTGGGGGCACAACGACAGGCGGCGGTTGGGACGGGACAACGCGCGGCGGTGCGGCGAAACAGTGTGCAGGCGGGTCGGTCAGGTCGCTGGTTCGAGGCTCTCGACGCCGGTCACCTCGAACCGGGCGCCCCCCGCGTCGCTTTCGGCGACCGATATCTCCCAGCCGTGGGCCTCGACTATCTTCTCGACGATCGCCAGTCCGAAGCCGGTGCCGTCGTCCGCAGTCGTGTGGCCCGCGTCGAAGACGTCCTCGCGCTCTTCGGGCGGGATTCCCGGACCGTCGTCCGCGACGTAGAAGCCCGTCTCGCCGACGGTCCCGATTCGGACCGTCACGTCGCCGTCGCCGTGGTCGACTGCGTTCTGCAGGAGGTTCTCGAAGACCTGCCGCAGCCTGTCGGGGTCCGCCCGGAGTCGGAAGTCCCCGTCGAGTTCGGAGGTGAGGCGCGAGCGGTCCATCGTCGCACAGCACTCGGTCACGAGCGTGCCGACGTCGACGGTCCGGCGTTCTGCGACCGTCTCCCCCTGTCGGGCCAGCGACAGCGTGTCCTCGATGAGGGAGTCCATCCGGCCGAGCATCGTCGAGACCGACTCGAGGTGGTCGCTCTCGCAGTCCGCCGCGAGGAGCTGGACGCGCCCCTGTGCGATGGAGAGCGGCGTCCGGAGGTCGTGTGAGACGATGCTCGCGAACTCGTCGAGCCGGTCGTTCTGCCGCGCCAGTTCGCGGGAGCTCTGAGTTCCCGCTCGTTGTCGAGGCGCGAGAGCGTCTCTCTCGCGTGTTTGGCCAGCATCTCTGCGAGTTCGCGGTCGCGGTCCTCGAACGCCCCGACGCTCTCGTCGACAGCCTGGAAGGTGCCGTACTCGCCGATGGGGACCGTCAGGGCAGACCGGTACCGGGGTGCCGCCGGAGCGACGTCCCGCGCCGCGAGGTCCTCGACGACGGACGACTCGCCGGTCCGGTAGACGTAGGCGGCGAAGTTGTCCTCGGCGTCCAGCGGCGTCGTCTCGAAGTAGTCCCCCTCGGGGACCCCGGACGACACCGCCGCCGGGACGAGGACGTCGCCCTCGACCGTGTCCACGATGGCCATGTCGAAGTCGAGAATCTCCTCTGCGGCCTCGAGGACGCGACGGAAGACCGCATCGGGGTCGTCGCACGCCTCTATCTCGGCGGCCACGTCGTGGAGCGCCGTGACCTTGAACGTCTGTTCCTGCAGGCGGGCCTCGGACCGCCGCCGCCCCGATACCGGCCGGTCGACGACGACGAACTGCGCCGTCTCGCCGTCCTCGCCTGTCACGGGTGCGACCGTCTGGTCGACCAGGTACGTCTCGCCGCTCGCGTCCGCGTTGAGCACCTCGCCACGCCAGACCTCCCCCGAGGCGATCGCCGCAGAGCGCTCCGCAGACAGGGTCTCGTCGTAGAGGTCGGACCGCAGGAACTCCAGCGGCCTCCCGACCGCATCGGACGCCGAGTAGCCGCTGATCTCCTCGAACGCGTGGTTGACGTACTCGACGACTCCCTCGCTGTCGGTCACGCACGTCGGGTGGTCCGCCCGCTCGACCGCCTCCCGGAGCGCACGGCAGTCGATATCGCCCCGCCGACTCGCGCCGACGTCCTCGACGACGACGGTGTACCGCGCTCCGTCGCGCTCGTGGTCCGCTCGCTCGACCGTTTCCCGGACCCGAAACCGAGTGCCGTCGGCCCGGACGTACCACCCGTCCCGCTCGGCTCTGCCGTCACGGTCTGCAGCGGCGAGCACCGACCCGGGGCCGTCTTCAGCGGACTCGTCGGGGGAGAGCACAGAGAGCGGCGCACCGACCACCTCGTCTCGCTCGCGGCCGGTGAGGCGCGCGGCGTCGTCGGTCCACGAAGCGATGCGGCCCTCCCGGTCGAGCGTGAAGACGGCGTACCCGGACACCATCCCGACGAACTGCTCGAACTGCCGGGTTTCGTGTCTGAGTTCGGCTCTGGTTTCGACGGCGGCAATGGCGTAGGCGATGTCGTCTACCACTTCCACCAGGAGCTCCCGCTCCTCGTCGTCGAAGGCGTCGGTGCGGTCTGCGTACACGTTCAGCACCCCGTACCGGGTGCCGTCGTGGGTCACCGGGAACGCGGCGCTCGACCCGAACCCGCGCTCGCGGGCCTGGTCCCTCCACGGGCCGTACGACGGGTCGTCGCTGAGGTCCTGTACCACCTGCACCTCGCCGGTCACCAGCGCCGTTCCGGTGGGGCCGCGTCCGGTTTCAGAGTCGTCCGCGGTGACGACGGTCTCCTCCAGGTACGCCTGCCCGTCGCCGGCTGCGGCGGACGCGGCGACCCGGTCCGTGTCCGGGGCGACCGCCCCGAACCACACGAGTCGGTAGGGGTCCGTGTCGGCGAGAATTTCACAGACGCCGCGCTCGACCTCCGCACGAGACGACGCGCGGACGAGTCTCCGGTTGACATCGCCGACGATGGTCCGGACCCGCTCTACGTAGGCGGCCCGCCGCGCGGCCCGGTCGCTCTCGACTGCGTTCTCGATGCGGTTCGCGAGCAGTTCGTACCGCTCGGTCCCCGACCCCTTCTGGAGGTAGTCCGTGACACCCCGGGAGATGGCCTCGCTCGCGATCTCTTCGGACCCCTTGCCCGTGAACAGGAGGAACGGGAGGTCGGGATACTCCTCCCGGACGCGGTCCAGAAAGGAGAGGCCGTCGAGGACGGGCATCTCGTAGTCGCTGACGACGCAGTCGACGTCGACGGACGCCAGTCGGTCGAGTCCCGCCTCCGCGCTCGTCTCGGTGACGACGGCGAAGCGGTCGCTCTCTCGTTCGAGGAACATGGCGACGAGGTCCACGAAGGCCGCGTCGTCGTCGACACAGAGGACGCGGATGGGCTTTCCTGAACTCACTTGTCACGTGGTACAACTGACGACGGTGGTATGAAACTACTGCCACGTCCGATATTTGTCCGGTTCGGGCCGAT
>JBDGSQ010000008.1:31814-42195 GCA_042217455.1 Haloferacaceae archaeon
ATTTGTCCGGTTCGGGCCGATTCCCGACGGGGGGAGGGGCGCGGCGACCCCCTCGACGGTCACGGTTTCGAACGACGCGGAGAGTGTTGCCTACTCACGACCGATTACCTCTGTCTGGGGTGAGGGGTGGGTATGGCACCCTGGCCCTCGGACGACGGCCACAGCACGCTCCTGGTCATCGCCGGGGGCAACTTCGTGCAGTTCGGCGTTCGACTCCTCCTCGGGGCCGTCGTCCCGCTGGTGCTGGTGTCCTTCGGAGCCTCGAAGTCGAGCGTCGGCCTCGCGCTGACGGGGATGTGGGCGGTCTACGCGCTGGTCCAGTTCCCGAGCGGCATCCTCGCAGACCGGTTCGGCGAGCGGCTGCTCCTGCTCGCGGGGCTCGGCGGGACAGCCCTCGGTGGCGTCCTCGTCGCGTCCGCGCCGTCGATACTGCTGTTCGGCACGTTCGTCGTCGTCCTCGGCGCGGGGACGGGGCTGTTTTTCTCGCCGGCGTCGTCGCTCATCTCTCGCCTGTACGAGAAGCGAGGCGGGGCGCTCGGTGCGCTGACCGCGAGCGGGGCCATCGCGGGCGTCGTCTACCCGACGATGGGCGGACTCGTGGCGACCCGGTTCGGATGGCGACTGGCGGTGGCCCTCGGGACCCTGCTCACGCTGCCGGTGTTTCTGGCGACGCTGAAACTCGTCCCGGCGCGGCAGCCCGCGAACCCGAACCGGGAGCTGCGCGCGTTCGTGGACCCAGAACGGATCGTCGGAACCCTCGCGCGGCCGCGAATCGCGTACACCACGCTCCTCGCCGTGACCCTCGGGTTCAGCTTCCAGGCGATAACCTCCTTTTTCCCGACGTTCCTCGTCGAGTACCGGCACGTCGACCCCGGGGCGGCCGGCGTCGGCTTCGGCGTCATCTTCGGCCTCTCGTCGCTCGCGCAACCGGTCGCCGGGCGGGTCTCGGACCGGGTCTCCCGTGACTTCGCAATCGGAGCGAGCGCGTTGCTGGCGGGAACCGGCGTCGCCGTCCTCCTCTCTGTCGGCGGTCGTCCCGGACTCGTCGCCGGAGCCGCCCTCCTCGGCGTCGGCATCTCGTGGCCGGGAACGGTACAGGCGCGGTTCATGGACCAGCTCGGCGACGAGGAACGGGGGTACAGCTTCGGACTGGCCCGGACCGTGTACGTGTTCCTCGGCGCGGCGGGGAGCGCCGTCGTCGGCGGACTGGCGGACTCCTACGGCTGGCTGGCGGGCTACGGCCTCGTGGTCGGCCTGTTCGCGACGGCGCTCCTGCTGCTCGGCGTCAACAGGGCGCTCTCGCTCGACCTGTGACGTCGCGGTCGCCCACCCACGCCGACCCGGCGCTGACGTCACAGTTCCCTCCGACGCCCACCGCTCACTCCCCACGGACGCCCACCCGCTCACTCCCCACGGACGCCCACCCGCACGCTCGCCGTCGACGTGACGGATGCGCTACAGCAGTCGTCTTCAGCGAGCGCTTTTGTGAGTGCTCGCTGAAGAGACCACGCATGGACGTGTCTCCATACCTGTCCCGTCTCGGCGTCGAGCGCACCGCCGTCGCGTCGCCGGACGTCGAGACGCTCGCGCGCCTCCAGCGGTCGCACGTCACGACGGTCCCCTTCGAGACGCTCGCGGTGACGGGCGACCCGTTCTCGGACCGCGAGGGCGAGGGCGTCTCGCTCGCGCCGGAGGCCCTCTACGAGAAGATAGTCGAGCGCAGACGCGGCGGGTTCTGCTTCGAGCTCAACGGCCTCTTCGGGCGACTGCTCGCCGAACTCGGCTACGACGTCCGGCGGGTCGCCGCGATGGTCGTCTCGGACGGCGAGGCCCGCCCGCCGGCGAACCACCTCACCCACCTCGTCTCCCTCGACCGGACCTACGTCGTCGACGTCGGCCTCGGCGGCCCCCCGATTCGCCGCCCCCTCCCTCTCGACGGCGACGTCCGCGCCGACGGGGCCGGAAACGAGTGGCGGGTCGTCGAGAGCGACCGGCCGGACTCTGACTACGCGGTCGAGTACCGCGAACCGGGCGACGGCGCGTGGGAGGTCCGGTACGTCTTCGGCGACACACCCCGCGAGCTGTCCTACTTCGAGGCGACCTGCGAGTACCTCCAGACCGCACCCGAGTCGCCGTTCACGGGCGACCCGGTCGTGACCCTCGCCACCGACGACGGCCACCTGAAGCTCACGCCCGAGTCGTTCACCCGCGTCGCCGGCGGCGAGACGCGGGAGCGAAAGGTCACCGAACGCGAGTGGTACGCGGTCCTCGAACGCGAGTTCGGCCTCCGGTACCGGTCGGCCGGCGAGTGAGTCTGCGGTCTCGCCGGACCGTCGTGTCACCACCCGATCGTATCGCCGGAGGAAAACTTTTACCGGTTCACGCAGAAGCCGCATCTCCATGTCTTTCTCGGAATCGCGTGCGACGGGCGGGGTGTCCGGCGGGGGACGGACGGGGGGGCGAGCAGCTCGCGGTCGGCGGGCGGGGGGACGATGACCGAGGGGCCGGCGCGGGCGCCCGCACGGGACGTCCACCCCGTCGGTGGACCGACCGACCGGACCTTCGAGGAGTTGACGGTCCTCGAAGACGTCGGCCACGAGCGGGTGCCGACGCTCGCGCAGGACACCTACCACCAGCGGACGAGCGAGGGGGGACGGACGGACGTCGAGGTGGTGACGCGGGCGCTCGAACTCGGGATGAACGTCGTCCTGAAGGGCCAGCCGGGGGTCGGCAAGAGCTTCCTGGCGCGGTACGTCTGCGCGCAGACGAACCGACCGCTCTACCGGGTCACGCTCTCTGAGACGACCTACCGCGAGGACCTGCTCGGCCACCTCCACCTCGTCAGTTCGGCGTCCGGGCAGACGGTGACGCGGTGGGTCGACGGACCGCTCACCCGGGCGGCCCGCGAGGGCGGCGTCCTCCTCTTAGACGAGATAAACGCCGCCGACGCGAACACCGTGGCAGCGCTGAACGCCGTGATGGAGCAGCGCGAGACGCGCTCGCTGACGATTCCCCAGACCGGCGAGCAGATAACCCCCCACGAGGAGTTCCGCGTCGTCGCCACCGCCAATCCGGGGTACCAGGGCACCTACGAACTGAACGACGCCTTCGAGGACCGCTTCCGGCACGTGAAACTCGACTACCTCCCCGTCTCCGTCGAGGTCGAACTCGTCTTCGAGCGGACGAACCTCGACCGGGGGCGCGAGGAGGCGGTCGAACGCCTCGTCTCGTTCGCCGGCCGCCTCAGAGAGGCCCACGCGGACGGCGAGCTCTCCACGCCGATAACGACCCGCGAGCTCGTTCGCATCGCCCGCTTCGTGGAGGACGACTTCATGAGCCTCCGCGAGGCGACCCGGAGCGAACTGGTCGCCCGGGTCGACGAGTACGACGAGTCGCTCGTGCGAACGCTCATCGACAGGCGGCTGTGACCCGGAGATGCGACTGACCCCCGAGACGACCGAGGACGACCTGCGCCGGTTCGCCACGCCGGGCCGCGAGTCTGAGGCCCGCCGGGACGAACTCGAGCGCCTCGCCAATCTCTGTGTCGACCGCGAGACCGACGTGCGGGTGCGCCTCGACCGGTCGCGCGCGCTCTGTCGCCCCGCCGAGGGGTCGGCCGACTTCGAGATACTCGTCCCCACCCGGTCGTACGAGCAGGTCGTCACGGACCTCCCGGCGGAGACGTGGGACCGACTCGTGCAGGTCGCCTTCCTGTTTCACGAACTCGGTCACGTCCTGTACTCGGACTTCGAGCGGTTCGGCGAGCGCCTCGAGTCGGTCGACGGCAGGTGGCGGGCGCTGTTCAGAACCGTCTTCAACGCCACCGAGGACGGCGTGATAGAGACGCAGGTGGCGGCGGCGTACCGGGTCGCAGACGACCTCCGGGTGCTCAACGAGACGCTATCTGCCATCGCCGACGAGCGACACGGCGACTACGTGGCGCTGTTCGAGTTGACCGGCGACGGCGGCGACGCCGTCCGAACTTACACGGTCTACGAGGCCGTCAGGCTCGGGTTGCTCGACACGGGATTCCACGACAGCGGCCGCTTCGCCGAACTGTGCGACCCGGACGACGGCGGCCGCGTGGTGATGAACGGTCGCCGCGACGTCCTCTCCGCGGTCCGTCCCGAACTGCGCTCGTTCGCCGACGAGATGCTCACGGAACCGGACCCGACCGCCCGGGTCGACCTCGCGTACGACCTGTTCGAGCGGCTCAGACCCCGGTTCGAGGACCTCCCGCCGCTCCAGCGCGGTCGGGTGCAGACCTCCGCCGTGCGGCCCGCGGACGCCCGCCCGTTCGCCGCGTGGTCGCCGGAGCGGGCCGACCGCCTGCCCGAGGCGACGGACGGAAGCGCGCCGGGGGGCACCCGCGGAACCGTCGGGACCGACGAGCGTGCAGACGAGCGGTCGAGAGCGGACGGGCGGGTCGGCGTTCGGAGGGGGACGCGGCGCTCCCGGTCGTCGGTCGGCAGCGGCGGCCGCCGGAACGGTCCGTCGCCGCTCGAACGGGACGCCCGGGAGCTACTGGCCGTCGTCAGAGACGAGTCGACCTCGCTCGCGGAGATTCACGTCGCCGAACCCGCCGAGGGGGGCGGCGAGAGCGACCGGTGGGCGGACGCGGTTCGACATTCGCGCCGGCTGGAAGCCGACCTCCGGACGCAGCTCCGCCGGGAGCGACGCCCGCGGGAGCAGCAGGGCGCGCGGCTGGGGCGACTCGACTCGAAGCGACTCGTCGCGGCGGCGCGGGGGGCAGAGCGCGTGTTCACCCGTCGGAGCGGCGGGACCGAGAAGGACTACACCTGCCTGCTGGTCCTCGACCGCTCGGGGTCGATGGACGGCGCGCACGTCGCCGCCGCGGAGACGGCGGTCGCGCAGCTCGCGACGGCGCTGTACGGCGTCGGCGTCGACGTCTCGGTCCTCTCGCTGTGGCAGAGACGGGTCACGCTCGAACTCCCGTTCGGCGGGGACCCCGACGGCTACGTGGACCGTCTGATGACCCGGCGGGCGGCGGGGAGTACGCCCCTCTCGGACGCCGTCGAAGTCGCGCGCCGGAGGACGGCCCTCGGGTCCGGGGCGGTGCCGTTCGTCGTCGTCGTCACCGACGGCAGGCCCGACGACGAGCGCCGGTACCGCCGCGAACTCGACCGCTGCAGCGTCCCCGTCTTCGGCGTGTACGTCGGCGACGACGACGTCTCCCGCGAGGACCACTCCGAGTACTTCGACCGCATCGTCGACACCGGCACGGAGTCGGTCGCACACACGCTCCGACAGCTGATTCGGAGGCTGTTCAGCCACCAGTCATGACCGGGCGCGACCCCCCCTCGGACGCGATTGCGACCGGCGCGCGGCCGCGAGCTTCGACGGACGAGGAGCCCCCTGCGACGGTCCGAGTCGCAGTCAGGTACGGGACGGACGTCGCCGCCGGGCGTACCTCCCCCGACGAGGGCATCGACGCCCTGCTCCCGTTTCTCACCGCGGACGAGGCCATCGTCAGGGCCTACGCCTGCCGGTACCTCGCGACGTTCGCCAGAGAGCGCCCCGAGCGCGTCACCGACGTGGTCGACGCGGTCGTCGACTCGCTCGACCGGGGACAGCCGCTGTCGACGACGCAACTCGACGCCCTGTCGCCGCTGCTCTCTCGCCACCCCGGCGCGACGGTGCCCCTCGTCGAGCGGTTGACCGAGGTGCTCGACCCGGAGAACGACGACCGGGAGACGAACGCGTCGTTCGCCCTCGCCACGCTCGGAACCGTCGGCGCGGCCGGCCCGGGCGCTGCGAAGCCGGCGGTCCCGCTGTTCGCACGCTGGATCGGGAGCGGCCACCGGGAGCCGACCGTCGAGGCGATGTGGGCGCTCGTCCGCGTCGGCCGCGCGGAGCCCGCCGCAGTCCGGCCGTTCGTCGCGTCCTGCGTCTGGGGCTTCGACGCCGCGAACCCGGAGTCCGTCGCGTCCGCAGTCAGGGACTTCGGGAGCGTCGGCTGGGCGCTCCCGGGGGTGCTCGCGGGCGTCGAGCGGCTCGGACCGCTGCTCGACCACCCGGTCGCGGCGGTCAGAGCGCGAGCGGTCGAGGCGGTCGGTCGCATCGGCGGGACCCCCGCCGTCGACGGGCAACGCGTCGGCCGCGCCGCCCCGGAACTGGTCGCGGACCTGTTCGGCGACGCCGTCTCGCTCCTCGACGACGAGAGCTCGGAGGTCCGGGTCGCGGCGGCGGCAGCGCTCGCGACGCTCGCGGCGGCCGACCCCTCCCGCCTCGTCCCGTTCCGCGACCGCGTCCTGCGCGCGTTCGAGGACCCCGAACCCGGCGTGCGAGAGCAGGCGGTGACCGCCGCAGAGCACCTTCTCGCAGACGGAGCGGAGGTGGCGGGGGCGCACTCGGCGCTGCGCGCGCGACTCGCAGACGACGAGCGCGAGGTGCAGGACGCGGCCGCGAGCGCCCTGCTCACGCTCACCGGCGCAGTACTGGGTGGAGACGGCAGCGACGACGCCGGCAGTGGCGGAAGTGGAGACGGCAGCGACGACGCCGGCAGCGGTGACGGCGGAGACGACAACGACGACGCCGACAGCGGTGAACTCGCCGGCGACGCGGGGGGCGCGGGCGACCACGGGGAGATTGCGCAGTCGGTCGGGCTGGTCCTCTGGCAGCAACTCACCCTCCGGACCGGCGACCGGACGCTCGCCGGGGGGCCGGTGCCGGAACTCTGTCGACAGCTCTCGCGACTCGGCCTCGTCCCGGAGGCGGTCGAGGCGGCGGGTGCCGGGGTGCGAGTCGACGGCGGGGCGAGCGTGTCCGCGGTGCGCGTGCTCGGCGAACTCGGGACGCGCCACGCGCCGGTCCGGTGGGAGGTCATCTCGGCGGTCGAGGGGGCGCTGCTGGACGAGTCCCGGTCCGTGCGGAGCGCCGCCCTCACCGGACTCTCCCGGTTGGCGGCGGCCGACCCGGCGACCCACGGGCGGGTCGCGGCGGCCGTCTCACCGCTCGTGGTGTACGGCGACGCGGACCGCTCGGACGCGGCGGAGGCGCTCGCGGAGGCGACCGGGCGACCCGACCGACTCGGGGCCGCGCTCTCGTCGCTCTGTGCTGCGGCAGCGACCACGGACGACGTGGTCGACCGGGAGGACGCGAGCCTCGAGACGAAACGCGCCGTCAGGTCGGTCGAGAGCGCGATTCGCACGCTCGGAACCGGGGCGCCGGCGGCCGCCGCGAGGGTGAGCGAGTCGCTCCTCGCGCGACTCCGAAGCGGCGGCGCGACGGGGGTCACCGCGGCGGCGGTCGCTCTCGGGCGGGCTGTCACGGACGGTGGCGACCCCGACCCGGGCGTCGCCGAGGCGATGGAGGCGTCGCTCCGCGAGGACGACCTCCCGGTCGAGGCCCAGATTCACCTCGCTGTGGCGCTGACGTCGCTCGACGCCGACGGCTCCGCGGCCGCCCGGAGGCGGCTCACCTCGCTCGTCGAGAGCGACCACGACGCCCTCACCGAACTCGTTCGCGTGGCCCGCCGGAACCCCGACGCCGTCGCGCCGCTGGTCGGCCCCGCGTCGCCGGTGCTGGTGGGCGACCACCCCGGGACCGTCGCCGCGTTCGGAGCGGCGTCGCTCCGGGACGTGCTGGTAGCGAGGCGCGCCCTCGCGGACGACGCGGGGCGCGTCTTCGGACAGGTCGGCGGCGAGACGAACGTGGGTGCGCTCGCCCGCCTCGCGGAGACGTGGCCGCACGCGGTTCCGTCGGATGTCGGGACGCCCGGGACGCTCCGCGTCGGCGCGCTCACCGACACGTGCACCGACAGCCTCGCGCTCGCCGAGCGACGGGGGACCGCGCCCCGCGAGGCCGTCGAACCGTACACCGAACACCCGGTGGCGGAGGTCAGGGAGGCGGCCCACAGAACCGTCGCGGCGACAGCCCCCGAAGGTGACCCGCCGGAGGTGTCCCCCGTGGACCCGGCACGGGTGACCGAGGACGACGTCGACGACGTCGCGAGCGGGCTGGCCGCGTCGACGCCCGGCGAGGAGGCCGCGAGGAGGGCGCAACTGCTCGACGTCGCGCGGGAGCGCCCGGCGCTCAGAGACCGCGTCGTCGAGCACCTGCTCGTCCGACTCACCGCCGTCGGCGAGGGTATTCGAGCGGGCGGCACCCTGTCGGCGCTCGAGTCGCTCGCCCCCGAGAGAGACGAAACCGGAGGGAATCCGCCGTCGACAGAGGACGTCGAGCGCACGCCGTCTGCCGGAGACGCCGGACGCCCGTCGACCGCCGAGAGCGTCGGGCACTCGTCGGCGACGGGGGCCGTCGTCGCTCGGTTCTTCGCGTCGCCGTCGGTGGCGGTCCGGCGACAGGCCGCACTCGCCGCGGCGGCGTGCCGGTCCGACTGGAACGCGGCCGTCACCGACGAGGTGGTCGAACTGCTCCGCGACGACGACGCGCTGACCCGGGAGCGCGCCGCCGTCACCGCGGCCACGCTGGCCCCCGAACACGTCGCAGTCGAGCGGATTCTCGAACCGCTCGCGGGCCGCCTCTCGGACCGCCACCACGTCGCCGTCGCCGCCGCCGAGGCGCTCGAGGACGCCGCCAGACTCGACCCGGAGGCCCTCCTCGACTCGGAGGCCCTGCAGGCAATCGAGGAGCGCGTGACCGCCCGGTCGCCGAAGGTCCGCCGCACCGCGGTCCGGACGCTCGGGCGGCTGGCGAACCACGACGCGGACCTCGCGGCGCGCCTGCCCGACAGCCTCGTCTCGCGACTCCGGGACGACGCCGACGTCCGGGGCGTAGCGCTCGTGTCGCTGCTCGCCTCGCCCGTCGAGGAGGTCGGCCAGACGGCGCTGCTCGCAGCACAGCTCACCCGCGTGCTGGTCGAGACGGACGACTGGATATCGAGTCACGCGGCCGGGACGCTCCTCGAACGACTCGCCGCTCACGTCCCGGCGGTCGTCCAGAGCAAGGTCGTCGCGGCGGCCGACCCGCTCGAGAGCGGCGACGAGGTGGAACTCATCATCGCCGAGTACGGCATCTACCGGGCACTCTCTGTGCTCGCCGAGACGAACCCCGGTGCCGCGGTGCCGTTTGCGGCCGCTATCGAGAACACGCTCGACGACGGGGGGAGCTACGGCCCGTTCTCGGCCAACACCTCGGAGTCGTCGAGCGACGACTACAGCGTCCAGCCAGCGGCGCTCCGCCGGGCGGCCGCGACCGTCGCCGGGACGGCCGGCCTCGCGTGTTACCTGCCGTGGCTCTCGGCCGCGGGCGACCAGTCGCGCGAGGTCCGGGTCGACCCGGCCGTCGCCGCCCGGTTCCTCGCTGTCGCAGACGAGACGGACCGGGACGCCGCGCTGGAGACGATAGCGGAGGTCCTCGGCACGCAGGCCGGACGCGCCGTCGTCGAGGCGTCACTCCGACACGAGGCGGCGCACCCGCGTGCCAGACGCGCGAGGGTCGAGACGCTCGACCGCCTGCTCGACGCCGGCGCCGACCCCGCGCTCCGGCGGCGAGGCGTCGCTGCCGTGGTCGCGTCGCTCGACGCGGCGGAGTGGGCGACCCGGCGGCGAGCGACGAGCGCCCTCGAGTCGCTCGGGAGGCGCGGCGTCCTCCCGCCCGACGAGGCGGTCTGTCACCTGCACGTGGCCGTCACAGACGACCACGCGCGGGTCCGGGAGCGCGCTGTCGAGGCGCTCTCCTCCGCCGTCGACGACGCCTACCAGACGCCGGCACACCTCGTCGCCCTCCTCGGGGAACGCGCCACGTCACGGGCACGTGATGCGACCGCCCGCCGCGGGAGCGTCGCCGCCGTCGGTGCGCTCGGCAGTCGGTACGCGAGCGCTCGCCCCGCCGCCGTGTGCGTTCTCCGCGACTGCCTCGACGACCCCGACCGGTACGTGCGACGGCACGCCGTTCGCACGCTCGCCGACGTCGCCGACATCGACTCCGAGGCCGTGCGCCCGGCCGAATCGCGGGTCCGCTCGCTCGCTCGCGGCGGCGCCCCCGACGTCCGCCGCCACGCGAAGCGGTGTGCGGCCGCACTCGGCGACGACGAGGGGACGTGAGGCGTCGCACGCGCATCTCGGCTGCTGCTGGCCACGGCGTGTGGGCTTCTCCGCGGCGTACCTCGGAGTCGTCCTGCGGAGCGTTCGCGCTGAGAGATTATCGGTTCCGCTCGCCGTTCAGCGCGGTCGCCGTCGCAGTCGGCTGTTCGACATCTGCCGGGACGCGCTCGTCGACTGGTGAACCAGACGAGACCCACCGCGAGGCGCGCGACGCGAGGGAGTCGAGGCCACAGTTCGCCTCGAACCGACGCCGTCGACGACGCTCCGTCGCTCCCGGCAATCGGAGACGTCCACTGCACCGACCCGCTCACGCGCTCCGCCAGCACCCTACATAAACCAATTACTGCTATACT
>JBDGSQ010000005.1:0-26281 GCA_042217455.1 Haloferacaceae archaeon
TCTCCTGTCTCCGTTCCCGTCACGCCGGTGTCTCCGTTCCCGTCACGCCGGTGTCGTCGTTCTCTCGCACTCGGGCCGCCGTCACTTCGTCGTCGTCGCTCGCCCGGTCGCCGCTCGCATTCGAGCCACCGTCGCTCGCCAGGTCGCCGCCCGGACTCAGGCAGTCGTCGTTCGGCCCGCCGCCAGTTCGACGAGCGCCGGCAGCGCCACGACGAGGAAGACGGAGGCGAAGTCCACCGCCGCGACGGCCGGCGGCGACAGCGACCCCGCGGAGCCGACGACCCACAGGCCGCCGGCGACCACGGCGGCGGGGGCGACCGCGAGTCGCGGGACGGTCGCGGGTGTCGCCCCGCGGCGGTCGGTGAACAGCCACCCGGCGAGGCCGCCGGCGGAGGCGCCGACGCCCGCCGCCGCCTCGACGACCTGCTCGGGGTGGGCCGTCGCCAGCGCCGCGGCGAGCGACCCGACAGCGAGCGCGGCGGCGATGCCGAACGCCCGGGTGGGGTCGACGTCGCCGACGCGGAGTGCCGCCCAGAGAAAGAGCAGTCCGAGGGCGACGCCGACGGCGACGTCGACGAAGTAGTGGACGCCGAGGACGAGCCGCGAGAGCGACACGAGGGCGACGACAGCGGCCGCCGCGTACCGACGGGTGGAGCGGTCGGCGACGGTCGAGAGTGCCGCGAAGCCGCCGTAGACGACGGTCGAACCGAGGGCGTGACCGCTCGGGAAGCCGAAGCCGTCGCCGGTCGCCGCCCACAGGAACCCCCCGCGCAGGACCGACGGGAGCCACGGCGGCGGCGTCGCCGTCCCCGCACCCGGCGGGCGCGGGAGCGCGAATATCGTCTTGAGACCGAGCGTGAGCATCGCCGCGCCGAGGCCGAACGCCACGAGGAGCGCCGCGACCCGGCGGGTGTCGTCGGCGACCCACCGCGGTGCCAGCCAGTAGGTGAGCGCGAGGGCGAGAAAGAGAAACCACGGGTCGCCGAGCTGGGTCAGGAGGGCGAACAGCAGGACGACCGCGTCCGGGGCCGTCGAGAGGACGCCGGTGACGCCGAGTGCGCGCATCGTTCAGGAGTGGACGGTCGGGGGCCAAGTGTCCCCCGGTTCGAGTGCGGTATGGCCACGGGCGGTCACGCCGGGTCGTCCGTGCGCGGCGCGGTTCACTCTCGACGCTCCCGGACGACGTCTGCGGCTTTCCCGGGGACAGAGAGGAGGTTCAGTCCGAAGCCGACCAGCAGGAAGACGACGTAGAGGCCGAGCGTCGAGAGGAAGGTGACGACCATCGCGAGGATGGCCCAGCCCCCGTCGAGAAAGCGGAACGCGCCGAGAGCGAGCACGACGCCGTAGAGCAAGACGAGGTACGGGCCCCAGCCGCGGGCGTGACCCCGGCGCATCCGACTGCGGACGTACTGTTTCAGCTCCGCTTCGAGCGTGGGCTTCTCTACGGTCCGGTCGCGCACGTCCTCCTCGAAGGCGTCGAGGTCGGCGCGGAGTTCCTCGATGCGGTCTTCGAGCTGGGAGATGTCGGCAGCGCCCCGCGGGTCGACGTCTCGCTCCTCCCCGCCTGCGGCCCCGTCGTCACGGTCCTCGCTCATGTCGGGTGATGTGAACTGTCTATCCGACGGGTGTTGTCCTTTCCGGTCCGTCCCTCCGCCCGCGAGCACGTAGTTCACCACCGCGCCGACGAGCAGCAGGGTGCCCGCGAAGTAGAACCACGTCACAAGCAGGACGAGACTCCCGAGCGCCGTCGTGGCGTCCCGCGACGCGACGGTCGTGTAGATGCTGAAACCGACGCTCAGGGCGGACCACCCGACCGCGGAGAAGAGCGCTCCCGGGACGACGTCCCGGACCGACAGGTCGACGTCCGGGAGAACGTAGTACAGCGGGAGGAAGGCGAGAAAGAGCGACAGGACGAGCACGGCCGGGGCGTAGAATGCGAGGTACGGGAGGTCGACGATGCCGACGGCGATGCTCAGCCCCGCGACGCTCACGAGGCCGAGGCCGACCGCCGTGAGGGCGGCCAGCGCGTCGCGGACCGAGTCGAGGAAGCCGCCCGACTCCGACTCGTAGATGCGCGCGAACGAGCGGTCGAGGCCGCGGAACACCTTGAGCGTCCCCCAGACGGCGAGCACCAGACTGACGAGGGTGACGCCGCCGGAGGAGCCGTTGGTCAGCGCGTCGAGGACGAGCGACTGCCCGGTCGGGAGGAGGTAGGTGCCGAGGAGTCGCTCTATCAGGTCAGCGACCGCCGCCCGGTTCAGCGTCGCCGTGACGACGAGCGTGAGGACCAGAAGGGGGAGGAGCGAGACCAGCATGTAGTACGAGAGCGCCGCGGACAGGTAGGTGATGTCGCGTTCGCGGACGATTCGCTGGACGGTGTTCGCCGTGGCGACGGTGGACGAGAGAGACGACACGGGGAGAGTTATCGACCGCGAGTTACATCAATCCGCGGACGGGTGGTGGGGGACTGGCGCCTCGGCGGCCGCGAGCCAGACGGTGGCGAGGGAGCGACGCCTTCGACGGCCGCGAGTTAGAGGAGGCGAGGGGCGTCACCCGGCGGCCGCGAGTCGCCGGACGCCGTCGCCGTCACTCGGAGGTCGCCTCGCGTATCTCGGCGACGGTGGCGTCTGTCTTGAACGCCGTCCCGTGGTAGTGCGCCCGCGAGGCCGCGAAGCCGGCGTCGCGGATGTCCTCGAGGAAGGCGTCCATCTTCGGTGCCGACCGGGTCCACTGCTTGCAGAGGCGGTGCTGGTCGTAGTGGGTCGGCGTGTCGAGTTCGCCGGCGACGGTCTCGAGCGTGTCGCGGGCCTGCTTCGCCTCGCCGAAGTCGTCGGTCACCCGTTCGCGGACAGCGAGCGCGAAGTCGGGGTCCGCGACGGGGGCGAGCCAGAGCGGGCCGGCGGTGAGGACGCGGTTCGACCCGCAGGCCGGACAGGTCTCCGGGGGGTGCGAGAGGAGGCCGAACTCGTGGTCGCGGTGGAGGCAGTCCTCGCAGTGGTGGACGTAGCCGAGTTCGTCGACGCAGTCGTCCGCGGCGCGCGCGCCGCTGTCGAGTTCGAGGTAGGTCCGCGCGTAGTGCCGCGAGACGTGCGAGAGAATCGGACGGGCGGCCACGTCGTACCGGGCGGCCGTGCGCACCAGCGCAGAGAGGAGGACCCGGAGGCCCATCTCTGCGTGGTACTCGGTGTTGCGCGGGACCGCCGAGTACTTGCGCACGCCGCTCTCGAAGTGCGCACCGCAGAGCGGGGCGGTGTCGGTGGCGGTGACGCAGACGAGGTCGCGGGCGGAAGAGAGCGCGGCGTCGGCGAAGGGGATGGGCGTGCCGAACGGGTCGACGTCGACGACGTCGAAGACAGACTCGTACAGGAGGGCGTTCGCGTCGCGGTGGACCACCTCGCCGTCGAGGCCGTTGGCCTCGAAGTTCCGGCGGGCGAGCGCGACCGCCTCCGCGTCCACGTCGGCGCAGGTCGCGTCCCACCCCTCGTGTGCCGCGCGGACGCCGCGGACGCCGCTGGCGGCAGTGGCGTCGAGGTACGACGCCGCGCGGGGTTCGCGTTCGCGGTACGCCCGGAGCGCCGCCACGGTCACGTCCCGGTTGAGTTCCATCGTCGGGTTGAAGAAGACCCCCTCGCCGCTGCCCTCGCTCGCGCCGTCGCGGGCCTCCTCGACCTCGACGTCGACGCCGCCCTCGTGTACGTGCATGTCCGTCTCTGACGGTCGCGGAGCGAAAAAGGACACGTTCGGGCGGCGTGGGGTGGACTCGCGTGGCGAATCTCGACCCGTACCGCACACCCGTCCCGGCCCTCGACCCGGGCCGCACACCCGCCTCGCCGCCCGCTCGCACCGAACCTGTTTTGTTCGGGAGGTGAGATAGGGGAGGGCGTGAGCGGGGTCGAGGCGTGGCGCGCGGCGCTCGAAGCGGCCGGAGAGCTGACGCCACCGGTCGTCGAGTCCATCATCGACACCCACGGCTCCCGGGGCGTCAGAGCCATCGAGGCCGTCTCGGAGGGCCGCGTCAAGCAGTACCGCGACTTCACGGTCGTAGTGGGCCACGAGGACGAGTACGTCGTCGAGAACCGGGCCTGCACCTGCAAGGACAGCGCCTACAACCTCGACCCCGAGGACCCCGAACAGCTCTGCTGGCACGTCATCGCCGCCGTCGTCGCCGAGGCGGTCGGCGAGGTCGACCACCACGACATGTGGTACTCGGACGTGCGCGAGTTCCTGTAGGGGCGGTCGCCGGTGGCTACGCCGAACCCCGCAACTGCGACGAAATGGGCCAATCTATCGCCGCGGACTCGCCGGACGAACAGGTGCGGACGGCGTCGCTCCCGTTTCACGTTCGCACCGGACGCCGGACGGGACGTGGTACTCCCAGCCGGCGAATCCGCCGGCGCAGACCGGACCGATGCCCCGAGCGAATCGGTACCACCGCCCACACATTTATCGTCGTCTGCGGTGTCCACGACGTAGACGGAGATGGCGAGACCACTGATAGCCGACGGCCACCTGGACGTCGCGATGAACGCGCTGGAACTGAACAGAGACCAGACGAGGTCCGTCGAGGAGATACGCGAACGGGAGAAGGAGCTGCTGGTCTCATCGCAGGGCGCCCACCGGGTCGGCGAGAAGGGTCGGGGGGTGAACACGACGTCGCTCCCCGAGATGCGACGGGGCGACGTCTTCCTCGGCTTCGCCACGCTGATGGCCCGGACGGCCCACCCGACGAACGACTACGAGGGCTACGACGGACAGGAGATCTGTTACGCCGCGGCCCGGGGACAGCTCGCCTACTACGAGCTGCTGGAGTCCCGGGGGGCGCTGCGGATGCTGCGGGACTGGGAGGACGTTCGGGAACACCTCGACGACTGGCGGGCGTACGCCGGGGGTCGAGCGAGCGAAGCCGCCGGCGACGCACCGGGGGACGCGCCGCCCGTCGGAATCGTGCTGGCGATGGAGGGGGCCGATCCGATACTCGCGCCCGAGCAGCTCGAGGAGTGGTGGTCCCGTGGGCTTCGGATGGTCAGCCTCGCCCACTACGGCCGGAGTTCGTACGCCGACGGGACCGGCTGTGACGGCGGCCTGACGGAGCGGGGACCGGCGATGCTCGAAGCGCTCGAGGAGGCGGGCGTGATTCTCGATCTGACCCACCTCACCGACCAGGCGTTCTGGGAGGCGCTGGAGCACTTCTCCGGGCCGGTCGCGGCCAGTCACTCGAACAGTCGGGCGCTGGTCTCCGGCGGCCGCCAGCTAGACGACGAGCAGCTGCAGGCGATCGTCGACCGCGACGGCGTGGTCGGCGTCGCCATGGACACGTGGATGCTCCAGGAGGGCTGGGAGAAGGGGGTCTACAACGAGGTGACCGCGACGATGGAGACGGTGGTCGACCACGTCGAACACGTCTGCGACCTCGCGGGCGACGCGCGTCACGTCGCCATCGGCAGCGACCTCGACGGCGGCTTCGGCCTCGAACAGGTGCCCCGCGATCTGGACACCGTCGCCGACCTCCAGCGGGTTCCCGAGATACTCCGGGCACGCGGGTACGACGAGGACGACGTCGACCGGGTCGCCCACGGCAACTGGCTCAGACTGCTGGAGGAGGCCTGGACGTAGGTCGACCGGGGCGCGAACCGTCCGACGCGCCGCGTTCCCGCGCGGAGAGCGCGAACGCAATCCTTTCACGGCGCACCCGCGAACGCCCACGCATGACCCTCGAAGAGGACCGCATCTTCGACGAGCGGACGGGCAAGATGGACGTGCTCGTCGCCTGCGGGACGGGCGTCGTGCGCGTCGCCGCCTCGGAGCGGCGGGTCGGCCGCTTCGGCATGGCCCACCCCTGCACCGCGCGGGGCGTCGCCACCGCGGGTGGCCGGGTCGCCGTCGCCACCGACGAGGACGTCCTCCGCGACGAGTTCGAGCGGACCGGGTTCGGCCCGGCGGCGGCGGTCGGGTTCACAGCGGGCGGTCTCGTCGCCGGCGACGGCGGGGGGCGCGTCGCCCGCCTCGCAGACGACGGGGGGGCGTGGGAGGAGGTGGGGACCGTCGGCGCGGTGCGCGCCATCGACGGGTCGCTCGTCGCGGCCGGCGACGGCGTCTACCGGGTCGACGACGGCGACAGCGACGTCGGCGTCGACTACGCCGGCCTCGACGACGTGCGTGACGTGAGCGGCCACGGGGTCCCGCTTGCGGCGACCGGCGACGGCCTGTACGCCCTCGGCAACGGCTGGATGGACGAGCTCCCGGGCGCGTTCGACGCGGTGAGCGTCGGCGCAAGCGGGCGAGCGGCCGCCGCCGGCGACGGCGGCGTCTTCGTCCGCGAGGCGGGCGGGAGCGAGTGGACCGAATCCGACCTCCCGCTCGACGAGCGCGTGGTCGCGCTCACCCACGAGCAGTCGACCACCGTCGCGGTCACCGACGAGGGGACGCTCCTCCTCCGCGGCGAGGGCGACGAGTGGTGGACCCAGCCGCTCGGCCTCCGCGACGTCGCCGGCGTCGCGGTCCGGTGACGCGGGTCGGACGGCGGTGAGCGACTCGCGTCGGGGCGAACTGACGGCCGCGAGCGGAGCGCCGACGACCGTTCGGACCTAGTCGCGCGGGGGGTCGTCGGACGCCCCGGCGCGCTGACGCGCCTGCGCTGTGACGTCCCGGAGCGCCCGCTCCTGTTCGTCTCGGGCCTGTCCGCCGGATTCCACGTGCAGGCCCCCGTACTGCCACGACGGCACGAGGTCCCAGAACGACCCCCCGCTCTCGCCCGCGCGCTGGGGCCCGTCCCCGGCGCGGGTCCCCCGTCGTCGGTAGGCGACGGCAACCGCGACGAGCACGAACATCGCGACGAGTCCGACGACCGCGAGACGACCTGCGGACCGGGCGAGAGCGACGAGCGGAGCGACGAGGACCAGCACTCCCGCGAGGGTCGCGAGGGCGGCGACAACGCGGTTCATACCCCCGAGTAGGGAGCGAGGGAAGTTCAATGTCCCCCCGTCGGACGCCGGACGCAGGTCGATGTCCCCGGCGGGGACGACAGCGGCGACGTCCGCCCTCGACCCGACCGACAACGGAAAACCGTTTACTCCGGCCTCCCGTCGTCACGACCAGCATGATAGTGCCCGGACCGACGTCGCAGGCGCTCGCGGCGTCGCTCGCAGCCGAACTGGACGAACCGCTGGCCGCCGTCGAGTACGACCGATTCCCCGACGGCGAGACGCTGACGGCGGCGCCCGGCTTCGCCGAGGCCGGGGGCGAGCGAGCGGTCGTCGTCGCCTCGACCACGACCGACGAGGCGCACCTCCGACTGCTGCAGTTGCAGGACGCCGTCCGCGAGGCCGGCGCGTCGGAGGTCGTGACCGTGATTCCCTACATGGGCTACGCGCGACAGGACAAGGTGTTCGAGCCGGGACACCCGATTTCGGCCCGCGCCGTCGCCCGCGCGCTGAGCACCGGCAGCGACCGGGTCGTCCTCGTCACCCCTCACGAGACGTCACTCGGGGAGTTCTTCACCGTCCCCTGCGACGTCGTCGACGCCTCGCCGCTGCTGGCCGACCCGCTCCCCGACGCCCTCGCCGACCCGCTCTTTCTCGCGCCCGACGACGGCGCGACGGCGCTCGCGGAGGCGACCAGAGACGCCTACGGCGCGGGCGAGACGGACTACTTCGAGAAGAAGCGCCTCTCGGGGACCGAGGTCGAGATCACCCCGAGCGACGCCGACGTGGAGGGTCGGGACGTGGTCCTCGTCGACGACATCGTCGCCACCGGGTCGACGATGGCCGAGTCGGTCGGCGTCCTGAACGAGCGCGGCGCGGCCGGCGTCTACGTCACGACCGTCCACCCGCTGCTCGCGCAGAACGCCCGGACGAAACTGGCCCGCGCGGGCGTCGACGCGATCTACGGGACCGACACCATCGAGCGCGACGTGAGCGCGGTGACCGTCGCACCGCTCGTCGCCGACGCGCTGTAGCGCCGGGTGCGAAACCGTTTTCTCTCCGTTCCCGTTTCTGCAAGGTATGAGTGGACGGTACGGGAAACTGGACTACGCGAAACTGACGAAACTCGGCGTCGGACTCGGACTCGCGCTCTTCGCCGTGGGCGCGAGCGGCGAGCTCGCGGGGCGCGCGCTCCTCGGTGCGATACCCGACTGGACCGACGGCCTCCTGTTCGACCTCGAACTCCTCGGCGTGGCGCTCACGCTCCTCACGCCCTTCGTCTTCGGCATCGCACTGCCGCTCACCGAGTGAGCGATGGCGGGGGGAGACCCGGACCGCGGCGGCGACCCCGCCCCCTCGACGCAACCGGGCGGCGAGGGCCTCGAACCCCCCGAGCGGAGCGACCGGAACGTCCTCGAGCCCGACTGCGTGCGGTGCCCGGACCTCGTCGCGTCCCGGAATCGAATCTCGTGGGGGAACGGACCGCGGGACGCCGACGTGGTCGTGGTGGGGGAAGCGCCGGGCGCGGGCGACCCGGGGGCGGACGAGTGGCGCGGCGGCAACCACTCGGGGCTGGCGTACACCGCCCGTCACTCCGGGCGGCGGATTCGCGAGACGATGGTCGCCGTCGGCTACGGCGACCGGACCTACTACACGAACGCCGTGAAGTGCTTCCCTGCCGACGACTCGGGCGAGCGCAACCGGGAGCCGACCGACCGGGAGCTGTCGAACTGCCGGGGTCACCTCCTGACCGAACTCGAGCGGGTCGACCCGTCCGCCGTCGTCGCCACCGGCAAGCACGCCACGGCGTCGCTGCTCGCGGTCGAGGAGCGCACGGTCGAGCGCTTCGTCGACTCGGTGCTCGACCCGCGGGACTGCCCGACGCTCGGCGCGCCCGTCCTCCCGCTACTGCACCCGTCGTACCGGGACGTGTGGCTCGCGCGACTCGGGTACGACCTCGACGGGTACCGGGCCGCACTCCGGGAGCGACTCGACGCGCTGGTCGGGTGAGACCGCCGCTCCGGTGTCGCGGGCGGCGGCGGCGTGTTGGCGTCCGCTCCGGTGTCGCACGCCCCGCCCGCTCAGAACTGCTCGCGCACCTCGGCGGCGTACTCCTCGGGGGCGACGTCGACGACGCCCTCGTCGTGCAGGACCACGAAGAACGGCGAGTCGGACCAGTAGTACTCCTCGAAGACCGACCGGGCGACGACGTTCACCACCGGCGGGACCGCCGGGTCGTCGTCGACGAGATGCATCGCGACGTTGAAGCTGTTCAGTCCCGCCGCGGCGTAGGCGTCCAGAACGTTCACCAGCCCCTCCGCGACGGCCGCGAGGACGTCGCTGCCGGGGCCGGGGGTCTCGGCCTCGTCCGCGACGCCGAGGACGTGGCGGTGGTGCTTCGGCGCGAACGGAGTCAGCCAGTCGACGCTCCCGGTCGACCCGACGTCCCGGTCGCCGCCTCGCTCCTCGGCGACGAGGTCGTGCCAGTAGGCGGCGTCGTTGTCGCCGTAGTAGTCGCGGGCGCACTCGGCGAGGAGCCGCTGCTCGTTGGTCCCGCGGTCGTCGACCAGCGTCTGGACGTGCGGGTGGACGATGCTCGACCCGGCCGGCCGGAGGAAGTTCATGTTCACCGAGGCGTACCGGGCGTCCCCGTCCGCCTCGAACACGGACTGGACGTACTCGACGGCCGCCCGGAGGCCGTCCTCGAATATCGTCGGCGTGAACTCGCCGATGGGGACGTAGTGGTCCTCGGTGAGGGCGACGACGTTCGAGTGCGCGCCGTAGGGGTTCAGGTTCGGGAACGACGTCGCCTCGCCGACGTGGCCGCGGTCGACGCCCACGGACTCGGGGTAGGTCGGCGTCGTCTCGTCGACCGTGCCGGGGCAGAAGAAACAGCCATCGCTGTCGCCGACGACGGCCTCGATGTCCGGTTCCTCCTCGGGCGTCGGGAAGTTCTCCGGGACGATGCGGGACTGGCGGCCGGTGAGCGGGTCCTCGCGTACCTCCACGTCGACTGCGACCTCCTCGAAGTCCTCGAGGGGGCTGTGGAACCGCGCAGTCTGTCGGTCTGACTCGAAGGGAATCGGCATACCGTGTCGTTCGGCCGGTTCGAGCAAAAAGGTGTCTGCGAGCCGAGAGGCGGGCGGCTCCGGGAGTCTGCGGCGACTCCGGGGGGAGGCGACCGCGGCGACTCGGGACCAATCCGGGGAGGCGACCGCGGCGACACGGTGCCAATCCGGGGAGGCGACCGCGGCGACTCAGTACCGGTCCGAGGCGGTTCGGGTCGCCCGCGCGAGGGCCTCGATGCCCCGTTCCATCTCCTCGAGAGAGACGTGGCTGAACGAGATGCGGAGCGCGTTCGAGGCCTCCTCGCCGGGGAAGAACATCTCGCCGGGCAGGTAGAGGACGCCCTCGTCTGCGGCCACCGAGAGCAGCGCGTCGGTGTCGACGTCCTCGGGGAGTTCGACCCAGACGAAGAAGCCGCCGTCGGGTTCGGTCCAGTCGGTCCCCGGCGGCATGTGGTCGGCGAGGCAGTCGAGCATGTGGTCGCGGCGCTCCTCGTAGGCCTCCCGGAGGTACTCGACGTTCGGTCCGAGGCGGCCCTCGGCGCAGTAGCGACCGAGGACGCTCTGGGTGAAGGTGTTGGTCCCGCCGGCGCTCATCGTCCGCACCTCGCCGGCGACGGCCTCGTCGGCGACGACCCACCCGGTCCGGACGCCGGGGGCGATGGTCTTCGAGAACGTCCCGACGCGGACGACCCGACCGGAGTCGTCGAGCGCCCGCAGCGGGGCGACGTCCTCGCCGTCGTACCGCAGGTCGCCGTACGCGTCGTCCTCGAGGACGAGGAAGTCGTACTCGGCCGCGAGTTCGAGGAGTCGCCGCCGGCGGTCGAGCGAGAGCGTCGTCCCGGTCGGGTTCTGGAAGTTCGGTATCGTGTAGAGCAGTTTCGGGAGCGACCGACCCTCGTCCCGGCGGGCGGCGAGTTCGGAGGCGACGGCCTCGACGTCGAGTCCGTCCCCGTCGAGCGGGAAGCCCGTGACCTCGACGCCGTAGTTCTGAAAGAGCTTCAGCGACCCCATGAACGTCGGCGCCTCGACGAACACCTCGTCGCCGGGTTCGAGGAACGTGTGGCAGACCACGTCGATGGCGTGGGTGGAACCGTTGGTCAGGAGGACCTCGCTCTCGTCGGTCTCGATGCCTCGCTCGCGCTCTCGTTCGACCACGGCGTCGGTGAGGCTGTCGGCGTAGTCGCCGCCGCCGTACTGGAGCGCGCGGTCACCCTCCGCTTCGAAGACGGCTTCCGCGGCCGCGACGAGTTCGTCGTTCGGGAACGAGTCGGGGAACGGAAAGCCGAAGCTCAGCGACACGGCGTCGGGCGCGTCGATGGACCGCCAGTCGCCGTAGCCGGACTCGCCGAGTCGCTCGCGGACCGTCTCGGTGAACAGGTGCTCGAAGGGGTTCTGCTGTGTCATGGTGTGTCTGCGGAGTGCTGCTGTGTCATGGTGTGTCTGGGGGTGCTGCTGTGTCGTGGTGTCTCGTACTCGCGTGGGGGTCGTGTGTACTCCGGTTTTCGTTCGTGGGATACGTTCGTACTCCGGTTTTCGCTCGTGGGGTACGTTCGTACTCCGGTTTTCGCTCGTGGGGTACGTTCGCCCGGGTCGCTCGCCGGGTGGCGACGGTCACTGGTCGTCGGCGGCGGTCTGTCGCCGGATTCCGACTGCCGGATAGGCTGCCGGCGGCGGCCGGTCGCCGGGAGGCCGGTCAGAAGTCGACCGGTATCTCGACGACCGTCGGTCCGTCGCGGTCGAACGCCGCGGACAGCGCCGCCGGGAGTTCCTCGGCGACGTTCGCGACGTCGACGCGCTCTGCGGCCGCACCGAACGCCCGCGCCAGGTCGACGAAGTCCGGGTTCTCGATGTCGACGGCGCTGGTCCGGCCGTAGTCCCGGAGCTGCGTGTCGCCGACGACCCGGTAGGAGTCGTCGTTGACGACGACGACGGGCACCGAGAGGTCGTACTTCACGGCGGTGGCGAGGTCCTGTACCGTGAACATGAAGCCGCCGTCGCCGACGAGCGCGACCACCTGCCGGTCGCCGTCGCCGACCGCCGCGCCGTAGGCGGCCGGGGGGCTGAACCCGAGCGTCCCGAGTCCGCGCGGGAACAGGAACGTGTCGGGTTCGAGCGAGGGGAACGACCGCATCGCCTCGTAGCAGACTTTCGTCATGTCGTTGACGACCACGGCGTCCGGGTCGAGGGCGTCGCGGAGCGCCGCGAGGATGCGGTGTCTGTCGTCTGCCTCCTCTCCGCCGTCACCGGCGGCGAGGGCCTCGATGGGGGGCCGCTTCAGGTCGGCGACGGTCTCGCTGCGGGTCGCGTCGAAGCGGATTTCGCGGCGCTCTGCCCGTTCGGTGAGGCCCCGGACGGCGTCGGCCGCGTCGGCGACGACCCCGAGCGCGGTGGGGTTGGTCCGGCCGAAGTTCCGGTAGTCGACGTCGACCTGGATCAACTGCTCGGGGAGGTCCACGCCGTCGGTGGCCCGGGGGCTCAGTTCGGTGCCGACGGCGAGCAGGAGGTCGCGCGTCGAGACGAAGGCCGCGACGTCCTCCCGGCCGAGGTCCGAGCCGACGTACAGGTCGTGGTCGGCGGGGACGACGCCCTTCCCGGCGACGGAGGAGACGACGGGCACGCCGGTCTGCTCGACGAAGCGGCGGACCTCCGCTGCGGCACCGGACGCGCCGCCCCCGACGTACAGGAGCGGCGCCTCGGCGTCCGCCAGTCGGTCCGCCACCTCGTCGAGTCGCGTCTCGTCGGGTTCGAGCGCGGCCGCGTCGCGGTCCGGCGTGACGAACTCGATTGCCTCCTCGCGGGCGAGGATGTCGATTGGAATCTGGAGGTGGACCGGGCGGGGCCGGTGGGTGGCGAGGTACTCGAAGGCGTCGTCGATAGCGCGGGGGACGTCGGCGACGCGGGAGACCTCCTCGCTGTAGGCGGTGATGCTCTCCATCGCGCCCTGCTGGTCTTTGAGTTCGTGGAGGTACCCCTTCCCGCGGTCGGCCTCGTTCGTCTCGTTCTGGCTGGAGATGACCAGCATGGGCGAGGAGTCGGAGTACGCCTGCGCGATGGGCGTCGCGGCGTTCGTCAGCCCCGGCCCGGTGATGAGGAGGGCGACGCCGACCCGACCGGTCGTGCGCGCGTAGCCGTCGGCCATGAAGCCCGCACCCTGTTCGTGTCTCGTCGTGACGTGCTGCAGGTCACTGTCGAGCAGTGCGTCGTAGATATCTAGCGTGTGAACGCCGGGGATGCCGAACGCCACGTCGACGCCCTCGCGCTCGAGCTGTTCGACGACGGCCTGACCCCCTGTCACTCTCGTCATGTCGGTGGACTCCTGTACGCCGTCTCGCTCAGACGACGTATCTCTTTGCGTACCAGCGAATCGTTCACGCGTGACGCGACACCGTGTCACGAACGTCGTCCGGTCGACTGCCGGCCGAACCGCGCCCGCAGTCCCGCGGCGTCGCCGCGTCCGGGAGTCTTTTGGCTCGGGCCCCTGACGAGTCAGCCATGACCGACTGCATCTTCTGTGGCATCGTTGACGGCGACGTCCCGAGCCGAACCGTCTACGAGGACGACACCGTCGTCGCGTTCCTCGACGCGAACCCTCTCGCGCGCGGACACACCCTCGTGGTCCCGAAAGCCCACCACGAGCGACTGAACGACGCGCCGGTGGGGGTGACCGCCGACCTGTTCCGAGCGGTCCGCGAACTCGTCCCGCGGGTCGAATCCGCGGTCGACGTCGACGCCACCACCGTCGGCGTCAACAACGGGCGGGCCGCGGGACAGGAGGTCCCGCACCTCCACGTCCACGTCGTCCCCCGGTTCGACGGCGACGGCGGCGGCCCGATTCACGCCGTCGCCGGGGCGCGACCGGACCTCACAGACGCGGAGCTCGACGAGGTGGCAACCGCCATCACCGACGCCGAGTGACTCACGCCGCGACGCCCGCGTCCACTTCGGTTCCGCAGGGACCACGCGACCGGGCGACGAGTGCGCAGGTTTTTGTGTGACAGCGCGGCATCCAGAGGTATGAGTGACGTGACCACCGCGGCGCTGGTCGGTGCGACCGGCGGTGCGGGGACGACCCGAACCGCCGTCGAACTCGCCGCGGCGCTGGCCGCAGACGAACGCGACGTCGCCGTCCTCGACGCGGCGTACGCGACGCAGGGACTCGCAGACTACGTGCCCGGGCGCGTCGACCCGGACGTGACCAGACTCGTGACCGACGAGCGAGACGCACCGCTCGGCGACGGCCTCGTGGACCTTGCGCTCGACGTGCCGGGGCGCGTGGCCTGCCTCCCGGCCCGCGCGCCGTTCGAGCGACTCGCCCGCGCGAAGACCGCCGGCGCGGCGCGGGCGTTCGAGGAGCGAGTCGACGAGGCCGCCGCCCGCTTCGACGCCGTGCTCGTCGACGTCCCGCCCGTCGCCGCCAACCAGTCGGCCGCCGCGGTGACCGCCTGCGAGCGGACCGGGCTGGTCGCACCGGCGACGACCCGCGGGGCCGACGCGATTCAGACGATGGCCGCCCGCGTCGAGGACGTCGGCGGCGACGTCGACGCCGTGGTCTCGACCCGCGGCCGGATGCAGAACGCCGACGCGAGCGTCCCCGAGACCGACGCCCGCGCCGTCGACGACGCCCCCGCCTGCCTCGACGACGCGGACCTCGCCGGCGGCGTCGCCGCCGTGGCCGAAGCGCTCCTCGACGTCTCGGTGAGCAAACCGGAGGGCGGCCTCCTCGACTCGCTCCGGGTCAGATAGGAGAGAGAGCGGACCGCGCTCACCACTGCAGGTCCGAGACGCCGCTCATCGTCTCCGAGAGGGCGTCCCGCTTCGCGACGCTCGCGTCCCCGCGCGGAGACAGCGCGCCCTCGACCGCCACCTCCAGTTCCGGCACCGACTCGTGGGTCTCGACGAAGGAGGCGAGTGCGAACTCCGCCTCGGTCGCCCCGGTGAGTTCGAGCGCGTCGGCACGCGAGAGCCTCCCCGAGAGCCAGTCTCTGAGCACCCGCCGGGCGGTCGGTGAGAGCGGCGTGACGCCCGCGACGCCACAGCGGTGGAGCGTCTTCGCGGCCGTCACCGGCGCGACGCCCGCCTCGCGGGCGCTGTCGCCGACGCTCGTCCCGGAGGCGTGCGTTTCGAGCACCGTCGCCGCCGCCGCGGGCGTACAGGGGAGCGCGTCCGCGTGAGGCTCGAGTCGCGTGCGGAGGTCCGCGTCCGTGTCGTCGACGGTCGGAACGCCCCGCTCGCGCTGCTTCGTCGTCACCTCGATACCTGCCGCGATGTCCGACAGTCCCATCGACCGTGACTGCACAGTCGTCCGATTAAAATGTATCGGCGTCCGGAGTGGTCCGAGCGCCGATCAGTCGTCGAACGGAGTCAGTCGTCGACCAGCGGAGTCAGTCGTCGAGCGGGTCTCCACAGCGCGGACACGCGTCCGGATACCGTCGACCGTCGACGACGCCGATGCCGTACTCCGCGTTCCCCGGGGCCTCACGGTGGATCCGTCGCCCGCAGTTCTCGCAGGTCTTCATCGGACGCACTGGACGGCGGATGGAGTTAAGTGCACCTCCACGCCGCCGAACGTACCGGTCACCGGTGGGTTAGAGCGACGCTGACGAGCCGAGATCGCGGGTTCGAGCAGCGTTTAAATAGGCAATCGGGACGAACCTTCGAGTATGAGCGAGGCAGATTCGAGTGGTTGCCCCGAGTGCGACGGACAGTTGACAGCGAGCGGCGACGAGACGGTCTGTGCCGAGTGCGGCCTCGTGGTCCGCGAGGACCGCATCGACCGCGGCCCGGAGTGGCGGTCGTTCAGCGACGACGACACCAACCCCGAGCGGACCGGCGCGCCCCTGACCCGCTCTCGACACGACCGGGGGCTGTCGACCGAGATCGGGCGGTCCACCCGCATCACCGGCCGGAAGCGCCGGCAGTTCGCCCGCCTGCGCCGGCAGCACAACCGCGCGCGCATCTCGACCAAACGCGAGCGAAATCAGGTGTACGGCTTCACCGAGATTCGGCGCATCGTCAGTTCGCTCTCGCTGCCCGAACGCCTCCGGGAGCAGGCCTGCTCGCTGTTTCGCTCGGCGCAGCAGGAGGACCTCCTCCGGGGGCGCTCTATCGAGGGCTTCGCCGCGGCCGCGGTGTACGCCGCCTGCCGAACGGCGTCGGTGGCGCGCACCGTCGACGAGGTCGTCGACGTCGCCCGCGCGACCCACGACGAACAGCGGGCGGCCTACGACGCGCTCAACCGCGAACTCGGCCTCCCGGTCGGTCCGACCGACCCCGCGGAGTACCTCCCCCGGTTCGCCAGCAAACTCGACCTGACCCCACGCGTCGAGAAGCGCGCCCGCGAGCTCGTCGCGGAGGCGAAATCGCGCGGAATCGCCGGCGGGCGCAACCCGGCCGGCGTCGCCGCCGCCTGTCTCTACACCGCGGCCCGCGGCCTCGACCTCCCGCTGACGCAGGCTGACGCGGCGGACGTCGCCGGCGTGACGCCGGTGACCCTCCGGAACACCTACGCCGACCTGCAGGACTGAACGCGAACCGAGCGTTATCGACAGGACCGGACGCGGTCCGCGAGTTCCTCGAACCGTCTCGTCGCGTCGCTCGCTGGTGCCGCAGTGACGACCGGGGCGACGTCGGGTATCGACCGGCCGACCCGGGGGTCCGCGGGGACGGCGACGGTGGGCGCACCGAAGAGCCTCCTGACCGCGTCGGTCGGCGGGGCCTCCACGACGCGGTTGAGGACGACGACGGCGAGTCCCGCGTCGAGTTCGCGGGCGAGTTCGCGGGTCCGGAGGGCGTCAGCGAGGGCGAACGCCCGCGGAGCGGTCACCAGCACGAGGGCGTCGGCGACGGCGAGGGGGACGCCGACGTCGGCGCGTCGCCCCGCCGGGCAGTCCACGACGACGGTGCCGTATGCCTCCTCGACGGCGGCGAGCGCGTCCGCGAGTTCGCCGACGTCCGCGGCTCTCGCGCCCGCGAGCGACCGGCCGCAGGGGAGGAGTCGGAGGGGCGACTCGCGCACCGCCTCGACCGGGTCGGCGCGGCCCGCGAGGACGTCGTGGAGGTCGGGACCCGGACCGGTCGGCAGGTCGGCCATCCCGAGGTCGGCGTCGACCACGACGGCGTCGAGCGCCGCGCCGAGGTTGAACGCCACCGTCGACTTCCCGACGCCGCCTTTCCCTCCGGCGACGGCGACTATCACGAGAGCCTCCGGAGCGCCTCCACGGGGACGTCGACCACCTCGGCGCGGGCGGCGAGTCGCGCCGCTCGACGGGCGACCGCCCGCAGTCGCTCGGGGTCGGCAGCGAGTCGTCGGGCGAGCGCCTCCGTCCCGTCGAGACCGCCCGCCTCCGAGAGCGCCTCGGTCGCTTCGACCACGGACGCGCCGGTGAACCGCTCTCCCAGTTCGACGCGCCGCTCGACGCCGTCCAGCCACTCGTCTACGGTCGCGTGCGAGGGGGTCGTCGCCGTCCCGGGGTGTGCGGTGGGGTCCGTCTCCGCCTCGGAGGATGTTGTGGCGCTCGTCTCCGACTCGGAGTGTGCGGTGGGGCTCGCCTCCGCCTCGGGGCGTGCGGTGGGGTTCGTCTCCGTTTCGGGGGGTTCGGTGGCAGTCGTCTCGGCGGCCGTTGCAGTCGCCTCGACCGTCGTGTCCGCGTCGTCGCCGGCGTTCGCGTCGGCGTCGTCGCCGGCGTTCGCCCCGACGTCACCGTCCCCCGCCTCCGTCCCGGACACGGGGACGGCCGCCGCGGGGGGTCGCGGCGTCCCGAGTTCCCGAATCGCCCGCGCGGTCAACTCGGCCGGGGACGGGTCGTCCGCGTCGCCGTCGGCGCGGCCCTCGTCGGTCACGTCGACCGGCGGGCAGACCGCCTCGCCGCGGCAGGCGTACCCGACGGCGACTCGCGCGCCGGCGGCGACGACGCCCTCGTATCCGTCCGCGTCCCACCCTTCCTCCGGGACGCCCTCGCGGCGCGGCGGCAGGACGTCGCCGTCGAGGAGGTTCGCCACCCGGACCCGGCGGGGGGTGGGAGTCAGATTCTCGAGTTCGACGCCGACGAGCGTCACCTCGCCCGCGCGCTCGACCGTCCAGTCCGCTTCGAGCGTTCGCATGGGGGGTCTGGTCCCGTCTCCGGCCTTAAACTCCCAGTCCCGCCGCGAGCGAGCGACGGGGAGGCCGAGGACTGTGGCGTGCCGCGTTCCCTCGTACTGTCGGTATATTGATGTGCGACTGACGTGTCGTGGCGTGCATGGCAGGGAGGCGCGCCGTCGAGGAGTGGGACTCCTTCTACCGGACACACTGTCAGGCGGACGTCGATGCGCTCGCTGGCGACTACCCCGGCGAGCGGTCGCTGTACGTCGACGTCTTCGAGCTGTACGAGTTCGACGAGGCGTTCACGAGACGGCTCTTCGCCGAACCGGACGCGATGCTCGACGCGGCGACCGAGGCGCTCTGTGCCCTCCACGAGTCGTTCGACCGCGTGCACGTCCGCCCGACGAACCACCCGGGGTTGCTCGAACTGCGCAGCCTCCGCTCGCGCCACGTGGACGAACTCGTCAGCGTCGAGGGCACGGTGACCGACGTCGGCCCGGTCCGGGCGGCGATTCGAACCGCCTCGTTCGAGTGTGACAACTGCGGCGACCTCACGCGGCGCGAGCAGACCGGCCTCCGACTCGACTCACCCGCCGGGTGTGCGACCTGCGGGGAGTCGGACTCGTTCCGACTCAGACACGGGCGGAGCGCTATCGTCGACGTCCAGCGGGTCGAACTCACAGACCGCTCCGGAACGCGCCGCGACGACCGAACAGCGCGCCCGGTCCCCGTCGTCCTCGACGACGACCTGGTGGACACCGTCGAGCGCGACACCGAACAGCGGGTGACCGGTCTCGTCCGCCTCGACGGGCGCGCCGACGGGAACCGGTTCGACCTGTACGTCGAGGCGCTCACGGCGGCGGAGGCGCCGGGCGGACGACGCAGCGAACAGGAGCGGTCGGCAGAGCGCGCACTCAAGGAGATGATCGAGTCGCGCTGGTGAGCGGGAGCTGGTCGAGTCGCGCCGGTGAGCGGGAGCTGGTCGAGTCGCGCCGGAGAGCGAGCGTCGCAGACGGTCGACGCGCCAGCCGTCGGTCCGCGCTCCCGCCGCCGGGCGGCTACAGGCGAACGACCGGCGCGTCGAGCGTCGCCGCGGCGTGGCGGGCGTCCGAGAATCGACCGGCGGCGAGGACGACCGGTGCGTCGAAGTCGGCGATTCTGACGACGCCGAGCATCGCCGTGACGGGGTCGCCCTCGTAGTCGCCGGGCGCGTCGCCGGGCGACCCGTCGCCAGGGAGCGTCGCCACCGCTGCCGTGAACTCGTCGTACACCTCGGCGGCGAGTGCGGCCCTGGCCTCGCGTTCGAGGTTGGCGATGCGGTCTTCGAGTGCGAACCGCTCCTCCCGGCGGTCGCGTGCGTTCCGGGCGCGCTCCTCTGCCGCGTCGAGGGCCTGTACTGCCGCGATTCGCTCGGTCTCCACCTCCGAGAGGCGCTCGATGGCCGATTCGAGGTCCGCCTCCGCGGCGTCGACGTCGCCGCCGACCTCCCGAACGGCCTGTACCCGACCCCGGAGCGCCGCCACCCGCTCACGCAGTCGGTCGACCGAGTCCCCGGCGTCTGCGACCCGGCGGCGAGCGGAGGCGAGGTCCGTCTCCGGGACCGAGCGGTCGGCGAGCCGCTCGCGGGCGGACTCGAGGGCCGGGCGCTGCGGCGCGGTCAGCCCCCGCGAGCGAGCGACGGCCGCGAGGGCACCGCGGAGCGAGAAGTCGGGATCGGGCGCGACGACGCCGAGGGCGTCGTGGACCGGGCCGGGCGAGGGACACTCGACGCGCAGGTCGGACTCGACGTCGCGGCCGCGGACCGCCGCGAGCATCTCGTCGGGGGACACGTCGGCGACGACGTCGACGGCGGGGCCGCCGCGGGTCGTCTCCCCGACCCGGACCGCGAACTCACAGGTCCCGGCCACGGAGCGCCTCCGGGTCGGGGTGGTCAGTTCCCGCGGCGAATTTCGCGTACGGCGTACTCGGTGACTCTCTCGACTCGTAGGCCGCCGCGGCGGTCCGCACGTGCGCCGGGACCTCCTCGAACTCGTTCAGCGGGCGGGTCCGCTCCAGCTGGACGTCGTCGCCGTGCTTCTCGCGGAGTCTGAGCGAGAGGAACGCGCCCAGTTCGGTCTCGGCGAGGAGCGCCGCCCGTCCGAACCGGCGGACGACGGCCTCCTCGTGCGTTCGACAGACGTTCCGGAGTGTGGTTCGCGCCGCGCGCGAGTAGGTGACGACGAGTAGCACGAACGCGGGTGGCGAAAGCGGCCGGGTAAGTGTATCGCTTTGCTCAGCGCGAGCGGACGGTCCACCCGTCGTCGGTCGATTCGACGACCGCGTCGACGAGCGAGGACATCTTCGCGACCGTCCGGTCGTCGTGGGCCCCGGGGTTCATGTGGAAGTGCGCGAAGGCGTTCGCGGCGTAGAGTTTCGTCGTCAGGACGTTCATGAACCGGAAGGCAGTCGAGTCGTCGACGTACTGGAGGAGCGTCGTGAGCGAGTCGAAACAGACCGCCGTCCGACCGCTCGCGTCCTCCCACCGATTGAGGAAGTTGTCGATGCGGATGCCGAGGCCGGTCAGGTCCTCGGGGTGAGCGAGCGTCTCGATGAGACCGGACCCCGTCCCGCCGTCGCTCGAAGCGGCGGCCGACCGCGACTGGTCGCCGACGGACACGATGCCGAGGTTCGCCGGCGTCCCCCCGTCCTGCTGTTTCCACGTGCGGAGGCGTCGGTCCGGGGTGTCGTCGTACAGCACCCACAGCAGGTTCTCGGTCTCCACCGGTTCCGGGTGCAGCAGTTCGGAGCAGACCTCGGCGTCCCTGTCCGAGAGGAGGAGGACGCTCGTCGATTTCCCCGCGAGCGACTGGACGGTCTCGTCTGCGTCTGACCCCGCGGGACCGAACTGCCGGGGCATAGATACACCATATCGATATTTCAACTGCAAAAGTATTTCGGTGTCCGAAATCTGTCACTGCGCCGCCCAGTGCTACTCGAGGCGTTCGACCTCGAACGAGACGGAGGGGTCGTCGAGCAGGTCCGTGACCCGGTCGCGGGCCGAGTCCGGTGACGGTGCGACGACGACCAGCCCGTCTGCCCGGTCGTCGCCGACAGCCCGATACGGTGACAGGTCGTCGTCTTCGAACTCGGTCGCGTAGGTACGGAGGACCGTCAGCACGCGCTGTTCGGTGGTCCGCAGGTCGGCGTCGCCGCCCTCGAACTCGCGGAGGGCCTCCTCTACGTTCCGGAGTGCCGAGATTCGGTCCATCTACGTCGTCCGGAGGTGGTCCTGTCTCGGTTCGTACACCTCGCCCTTCCGGCGGAGTTTCTCGATCTCGTCTTCGGCCTTCGAGCGGTCGAGGCCGATCTCGTCGGCCCGCGAGAGAATCTCCTCGACGGGTGCACCCTCCTCGTACTCGTCTTCGATGTCGGCGATGAGCTGCTTGAGGTTCTTGATGCGGTCGCGCTGGCTCTTCGAGGTGCCCGTCTCGACCACGTCCGCGTCGAACTTCCCGGTCTCGGGGTCGACGCCGATGTCCTGCAGGCACGAGCGCACGATCTCGATGACGCGCTCTGCGTCCTCTGGCTCCACGGTGTCGGAGAGGCGAACGCGAGCGCTCGCCTCCGAGAGGCGGACGAGCGCCTCTAGCTTCCGGGCGGTGACCGGCACGGGCGCGTCCTTGTCTGTCCCCTTCGCCCGGAGGTCGACGTAGAACTCCCGGATGGCCTCGCGGGCCTCGTCGGTCATCGTCGGGAAGCAGTTGCGCTTCGAGAAGGCGATGTACTTCCGCATGAGGTCGGGGTCGATGACGGGGGCGACCTCGTCGGTGACGCTCTCGACCTCCTCGCGGGTGAAGTTGCTCGTCTCCATCCGCTCGCGCTGGGTGTTGAGTTCGCCCGCGTAGTTCGTCTTCAGGATGTGGTCTGCGAGGTTCGCGTCGTGTTCGGGGTCCGGCTGGTCGGTGACGGTGAAGATGAGGTCGAACCGGGAGATGAGCGCCGGTTCCAGGTCGATCTGCTCGCCGATGGGTTCGTACTGGTCGAAGCGGCCGTACTTCGGGTTCGCCGCACCGAGCAGCGAACACCGGGACTTGAGTGTGGCGTTGATGCCCGCCTTGGCGATGGATATCTTCTGCTGTTCGAGCGCCTCGTGCATCGCAGAGCGGTCCTCGGAGTTGTGGACGACCAACCCGTTTGCGACGAAGTTGTGCGTCCCATCGACCGTGATGTCGTAGACGTTCGGTTGCTTTCGCGCCTCGATCTCATCTAAGAGCGCCTGAGCCTCCGACCGAACCGTCTCGACCTGTTGAGACGCCGCGGTGACGACGTCTGGGAATCGGTCGGTTTCGACAGCCCCGTTGAACCACCTGGACATCGTCGACTGGTGAACGCCGAGATCGTCCGCGAGCGTCGTCATCGAAATTTCGTGGGAGTCGAGAGCCTCACGGACACCCGACCAGTTGGACAGGTCCGGTTCCTCTCCAAGTACCGTTCGGGCGGTGTCGATTGCCTCGTCAGAGTCGCAGCCGAACAAGTCGGCGAGAGCGTTCTCGAGGAGTTCTATCCGGGAGTCACCGACGTTCGCCGACACGCGCCTGACAGACGTTACCCGTCTCCACTTCACGTCGGCGTAAACGAGTTCCCGAAGCGGAGAGAGGTCCGTATTTGTGACTTCGGTAATCACGTTCCGGAGGCGTGTGATGACGACCTCACGGAGGTCGTCGTCCTGTCCCCACAGCCGAGAAATGTTCTGCTGGCTGTACTGGGTCGATGCAGCGAGTTCAGCTTGTGAAACGTGATAGGTCATCTGAAGCCGCTCGAGTTCCCCCCAGCTGGCGTTGTGAATCCCATCGACGTCGGTGGCGGCTTCCCGAACTCGGGCGTCGAACGCGTCGAGGATGTCTCGAGCGGCGCGAATAGACACATTTGCGTCACCGTTCTCGAAGTCACAGTAGGTCGTCGCACCGACACCGCACTCGGACTGATGCAGTCTGAGTGAACTTCGGAGTGTTGCCAGGGTGTTTCCAACACCGGGAATCACGTCAAGAATTGTCCGATTGCCAGAAACGTTACCAACAGCTTCTTCCAGTGCCTGCTGCTTTCGGTCGAGCGTGAAACCGATGTACTGCTCGTACGAAACGAGAGAATCGGCGTCAGTGATGGCGAGGACGTGGAGGTCACGCTTCTCGTCACGCTCACGGGTTTGAATCTGGGTCGATACGCCGAATTCGAGCAGGAGCTGTTTGGCACCGAGTAGAAGCTCGTAACTCGCGGAGTAGATCTTCACGTTACTCCGATCGACGCTCGCCTCACTATCCGCCAGAGCTCGAAGGAAGGCCGCTTTCGCCGCTCTCGAGGATTTCGAGACGGCCTCGGGGAGACGCTTCCCGTCGTACGTTTCGAGATTCATACCGGCGGCCAGCACGCGGTCTGCGGCTTCCTTGCCAATGACCCGGACCGTCGTCACTCCGTCGTTCCTGCGTTCACTCGGTGGTCTGGTGGGTTCGACGCCGAACGCGTCGACGCACGCCTCCTCGAAATCTGCGAGGAGTTGCTCCTCTTTGTTCGTGAATCGAATCCCGTATACGCCCTCCGAACGGTCGTAGTAGAGGTTTCCGTCGCCAGCCAGGTAACCGAGGATTGCACCAAGAGATGGCGAGACCCCGCAACTGCTGTCGAAGTCGGCGGTGTCAGTTCCTGACGACTCAGAGATGGCTTCGACGCCCCCGTCAGCGAGCGAATCTGTGAGACGGCGGGGAACGTACACCCACTCGTCAGCTTCGAGTTCCGCGGCCGGTTTCTCGATCCGGTCGCCGTTCGCGAACACGAAGAACGGGTGGTCCGCGGTAGACGTCAACGATTCACCGGATTCCAGCGTCACCTCGACGAGTGCCTCCGGCGCATCGTACTCGTGAACGGCGGTGACGGAACGCGTAACGAGTCGACCGTCTTCGGTCATCGTCCACGCCTCGGCGTCGACGTCTCGAATGGTCCGTCCGTTAGGGAGACTCTCAATCTCACCGTCTCTTGCGGCGTCGTGGGCAAAATCACGGATGCGTGTTACGGAATCGTCGAGGTGAATAAGCGTCTCGCCGGTCACGCATCGCATCTTGTCCAGCTCGTCGACCGCCGCGATGCCCTTGTCCGCGAGGACGAGCGCGCCGGCCTCGAGGGTCCACTGCTGGCCGTCGCCGAAGTCGTCGCGGACCGCTGCCGCCGTGAGGCCGGCCGACGAGGACCCCTTCCCGGAGGTGTAGACCGAGCGGGGGGCTATATGTTGGATATATGACAGAAGCTGACTCTTCCCTGTCCCGGGATCGCCGATCAGGAGCATGTGGAGGTCGCCGCGGATGCGCGACTCGTCGGGGAGGTGCTTCGTGACCCCCGAGAACAGCTGGAGGAGCATCGCGAGTTTCTCCTGGTCGTAGCCGTAGATGGACGGAGCGATGGAGCCGACCATCTGCTCGTAGACGTCGGGCTCGTTCGAGAGTTCGACGATCTGGGCCTTGTCCTCGTCGGTGATGTCCATGTCCTCGAACTCCTCGTCCTCGATGGTTATCGACACGCCGTCCATGTAGAGGTCGAAGATGGGCGTCTTCTCGTTGCCCTGTTTCATCTGTTCGATGTGGAGGACGCCGGTGACGGTGACGTGGTCCCCGGCGGTCACCTTGCCGGTGATGTCGTCCTCTACGTTCACGTCGATGTTCTGGGGCGTCTCGCCGCCGCGGAGTCCCTCGGGGCTCTCCTGGACCCGGAGCTTCTGGGAGTCGACGAACTCGGACTGGTCGAAGTTGACGCGGAACGGGCCCTGTCGCTCGCAGCCCTGACACTCGTGGGGCTCCTGAAAGCTCCCGTCGCTCTGGGGGATGTAGGTCATCGTGCCGCAGCGCTGGCACTCGAAGGCGGCCTCGGTGATCTTCGGGCGGACGTCGGTGGCCTTCCGGACGATGCCCTGTACCGCGATTAACTGACCGACGTGGTCGTCGTGGACGCGGATGTTCCGGATGTCCACGCCCCGGTCGATGCTGTGCAGGCGGACGTGCGCCTGCCCGAGTTTCACGTCGGCCGGGAGGTCGAAGAGGCGGAGCGCCTCCTCTGCGTACTCGCGTATCTGTTCGGGCTTGTTGAGGAAGTCGCGCGCGAGGTCGGGGTCGAACGTGTAGAGGTCGTTGTAGTCGACGTAGAGAGAACGCTGCTCGTTGGGGTACCGCTGTGCGAGACGGCCGATCTCGTCGCGGTAGTAGTTGCGGTAGAACTGGATGAACCGCTCTGTGAGTTCCTGATTCTGCGGCGACTGCGCCATCGCACCTCGTTAGTTCCCCTTCGGATAAGAGTTTTCGCCACACGCAGGAAGTAGTCGTCGCGGCCGGTCGTGCCGCGAGGTCGGCGACAGAGAGCGTCGGCAGGTCAGAAGGAGACGTCGGTCTCGATGTCCTCGGTGGCCTCTTCGAGTCCGTCCTCCTGGGCGTCGTGTGCCAGTCGGCCGGAGAGTTCGGAGTCGGTGAGCAGTTCCGCGAACTCGTCGCGGAAGCGGTTGCTGGCGCGAGTCGCCTCCACCTCCGTCTCGGCGACGCGCCGGTAGTGGTCGACCGTCTCGGGGTCCGCGTCGAGCGTCTCGGCCATCTCCTCCGTGTCGGCCCCCTCTACGACGAGGTCGTGGAGGGCCTCGTACTCGAACGGCGGGGAGCGGTCGTCCTCGCGCACGAGGTGCAGGTCCATGCGGGCGTCGAACACCCCCTCCGGAGAGACATCGAGGTCGCCCGCGATGTCGGCGTCGTCCTCGTCGTCGTAGAACCCCCTGACGACGGTGACGAGACCGTCCCGGTCGAGGGTCGACTCGAAGTCGTAACGCTCTCGCATGGTGTCGACGAGTTCCCGCAGTCTCGCGTCCACGTCGCCGTCGTCCTCCTCGGTGAGCGAACCGTGGGACTCCTCCTGCCGCTCGGTGACCGTGTCCTCCCCGGTCGCATCGATGAAGATGTCGCGGAGTTCCTCCGTCTTCTCGTCCATGCCTTTCACCTAGATTGCTCGGGTACACAAAAGCCTACTGGACGTGTGTACGGGCCGCTACACGCCCGTCACGCTATCACGTGCCTCGGCTCGCCCACCCCCCGCGTCCCGGTCCGCGCAGACGCTCGTGCCCCGGTTCGCACTATCGCTCGTATTCCGGCTCGCGCAGTCGCTCGTATTCCGGCTCGCGCAGTCGCTCGTATTCCGGCTCGCGCACCCCCCGC
>JBDGSQ010000005.1:26381-28642 GCA_042217455.1 Haloferacaceae archaeon
TCGCTCGTATTCCGGCTCGCGCAGTCGCTCGTATTCCGGCTCGCGCACCCCCCGCGTCCCGGTCCGCGCAGACGCTCGTATCCCGGTTCGCGTCCCACCCGGCGGAGGCGACGGTCGGGGGACGCGAGGATCGTAAACCACAACGCTAAATTAGGTTTACGAGAGTCGGGAGGTATGGCCACGAACGTTGAGTCGGTCGAACTCGTCGGCGACGAGGTGGCCGCCAACCTCGCGCGCGCGGCGCTCTTCGCCGCGCTGACCGGCGGCCTCGCGTACGTATCGTTCTCGATACCGTTCTCGCCCGTCCCGGTCACGCTGCAGGTCCTCGGGGTCTTTCTCGCGGGCGCGTTCCTCGGACCGGTGTGGGGCGGGGCGGCGATGGCGCTGTACCTGCTGGCCGGCGCGCTCGGCCTCCCCGTGTTCGCGGGCGGGACGGCCGGCGTCGGCGTCGTCCTCAGCCAGTACGGCGGCTACGTCTGGGGATTCGTCCTCGGGGCTGCCGTCGTCGGCGGCGGCGTCTCCGGCGGCCTCGACCTGCCCGAACCGAGTCGCGTGAGCGTCCCGCGACTCGTCGCGGCGCTGGTCGCCGGCGCGCTCGTCGTCTACGCGGCCGGGGTGGCGCAGCTCGTCGCCGTCGGCGGCGTCGGCGTCTGGAAGGCCGTCGTCTCCGGCGCGGCCGTGTTCGTCCCCGGCGAGGTGCTGAAGATGGCCGCGACCGTGGGCATCGTGCGCTCGGACGCCGTGACCGCCGACTGATGGCGGACGGGCTGGTGTCAGCGTGATAACCGTTCGGAACCTGCGGTACGCCTACGACGAGACTGCCGCCCTCTCGGGGGTGTCGCTCTCGATTCCCGACGGCGAGTTCCTCGTGCTGGCGGGGCCGAACGGGTCGGGGAAGACCACCCTCGTCAGGCACTTCAACGGACTCCTCACGCCCGACGAGGGCGAGGTGCTGGTCGACGGCACCCCCGTCTCCGAGAACCCGGTCGCCGCCCGGACCGCGGTGGGGATGGTGTTCCAGCACCCCCGGGACTGCTTCGTCGCGCCCACGGTCGGTGCCGACGTCGCCTTCGGCCCGGAGAACCTCGGCCTCCCGCGCGAGGAGGTGACCCGCCGGGTCGAGTCGGCCCTCGCCGCCGTGAACATGGACGGGCGCGGCGAGGAGCGACTCGCGGACCTCTCGGGGGGCGAACAGGCACGCGCCGCCGTCGCCGGCGCCCTGGCGATGGAACCGTCCCACCTGGTCCTCGACGAACCGTTCGGGGGCCTCGACCGGTCGGCCCGCGAGTCGCTCCGCCGTCACCTCCGAGACCTCCACGCGGACGGGACGAGCGTCGTCGTCGTCACCCACGACCTGCGGGACCTCCTCTCGCTGGCGGCGCGTGTCGTCGCCGTCCGGGACGGGGAGGTGGCCCTCGACGCGCCGCCCGGGGAGGCGGTGTCGTCGCTCCCCGAACTGGGGGTCCGCGTGCCGGAGACGGCGGGGGACCCGGACCCCGACCGGCCCCCGGAGCGCTGAGATGCTCGCCCACGACCCGGGCGGCTCGCTCGCCCACCGCCTCGACCCGCGGTCGAAACTGCTCGTGCAGGTCGGGTTCGCCGTCGCCGCCTTCGCCCACACCGCCCCTCGCGGCCTGGCGGCGCTCTCGGTGCTGGCGCTGGGCGCGCTCGCCGCGGCGCGCCTCTCACCGCTCGCCGCCGCGCGGGAGTATCGCTACGCCGCGCCGTTCCTCCTCGGCGCGCCGCTGGTCGAGGCGGTCCGGGTCGGCCCGCCGTGGGTCGTCGCCGCCGACGCGGTTCCCCCAGCGCTGGCGAGTTACCGCGTCGCGCTGGTGTTGCTCGTCAGCGCCGCCTACGTCCGCTCGACGCCCCCGAGCGACTCCCGGGCCGCGGTCCAGCGCACGGTCCCCGGCCGCGCCGGCCAGTTTCTCGGCGTCGGAGTCGGCCTCGTCTTCCGGTTCCTCCCCGTGGTGCAGAACGACCTCGCGCGCGTCAGGGACGCGTCGGCGGCGCGCCTCGGCGAGCGGCGGTCGGTCCACGAGCGGGTGCGGTTCGTGGCGACAGCGGGACTGAACCGCGCGCTGAACCGGGCAGACAGACTCGCGCTCGCGCTCCGGGCCAGGTGTTTCGCGTGGAACCCCACGCTCCCGGCGCTCTCGTTCGCGCGGCGGGACGTCCCCGCCCTGCTCCTCGGTGCGGCGCTCGTCGTCTCGGCGGTGCGGTGAGTCGTCCCGGGACCGTGGTCGGTGTGGTGAGTCGTC
>JBDGSQ010000005.1:28742-39992 GCA_042217455.1 Haloferacaceae archaeon
GTTCTCTCGCCCTCGCGGGGTGTTCCCTCGCTCTCGCAGAGCGGTTTCTCGCCGCCGTGGTGCGTTCTCTCACCGTCGCCGCGGGTCACAGACAACGGTGAAGCCACCACGTGGAGTTGTGACAAGTTTTAACCTGCGTCTGGTCCCGGTCTTGGGTATGCTACTCCCACTGCAGGCCGTCCGGACTCGGGAGACGTTCTGGACCATCGGACCGGTCGGCGAGGCCGCGTTCTACTGGGCCGCGGCGGTCGCCGTTCTCGTGTTCCTGTACGGGGTCTACGAGCGGTTCGGGCGCTACGCACAGGCGGGCGATGACCCGTTCGAGCGACTCGACGACCTCCCCGACCGCGTGGCCGAGGCCGCGCGACTGGTCGTCTCGAACCAGAAGCAGTTCGACCGCGACACCTACGGCGGACTCATGCACGCGTTCGTCTTCTGGGGGTTCCTGACGCTGCTCATCGGGACGACGATCCTCGCCGTCGACATGGACTTCTACCAGCGAATCACCGGCCAGTCGTTCTTCGTCGGCGACTTCTATCTCTCCTACTCGCTGGTGATGGACGCGCTCGGGTTCGTGTTCGTCGTGGGCGTCGGGATGGCGCTCTACCGCCGCTACGCCGTCCGCAACGAGCGCCTCTGGGGCAAGCACACCGGACTGGAAGACGACGCCTTCGTCTGGACGCTCTTTCTCCTCGGCGTCGGCGGCTACGTCACCGAGGCGCTCCGCATCGTCGGCACCGGCTTCCCCGACTTCGAGACGGTCAGCTTCGTCGGCTACTTCGTCGCCGGCGTGTTCCGGAGCGCCGGGATGTCCGCCGGCCTCGCAGAGGCGGTCTACCCGTGGGTGTGGTGGTCCCACGCCGCGCTCGCGCTCGGGTTCGTGGCGATGGTCCCCTACGCCAAGCCGTTCCACATGATCTCGTCGTACGCCAATCTCGTCACCCGCGACGAGGACGCCGGCGTCCGCCTGCCCGCGGTGCCGGCGGACCTCGCGCCCGACGAGATCGGCTACACCTCCGTCGACGACTTCTCGTGGAAGGCCGTCCTCGACTTCGACGCCTGCACCAAGTGCGGTCGCTGCTCTTCGGTCTGTCCGGCGAACGCCTCCGGGCGCAACCTCGACCCGCGGGACGTCATCCTCGACCTGAAGACCTACCGGGAGGGCATCGACGCCGGCGACCGCGAGGAGGTCGACATCGTCGCCGACGGCGGCACCTCGGTCGTCGCGGGCGAGTCCATGGAGTCCTGCATGGCCTGCATGGCCTGCATGGACGCCTGCCCGGTCGACATCGAGCACCTCCGGCACTTCACCGAGATGAACCGCCGGCTGACCGAGATGGGCGAGATGGACGAGAACGTCCAGGACGCGATGATGAACGTCTTCCAGAACGGCAACAGCTTCGGGGACCCCGAGCGCAAGCGGCCCGAGTGGACCGACGGACTCGACTTCGAGGTGCCCGACGCCCGCGAGCAGGACGTCGAGTATCTCTGGTACGTCGGCGACTACCCCTCCTACGACGAGCGCAACCGCCGGGTCGCCCGGTCGCTCGCCCGCCTGTTCGAACACGCCGACCTCTCCTACGGTATCCTCTACGAGGACGAGCAGAACGACGGCAACGACGTCCGCCGCGTCGGCGAGGAGGGCCTCTACGAGATGCTCGTCGAGGACAACGCCGCCGCCATGGCCGACTGCGACTTCGAGAAGATCGTCTGTACGGACCCCCACAGCTACAACACCTTCTCGAACGAGTACCCCGAGATGGCCGACGACTTCGACTACCCGGTCTTCCACTACACGCAGGTCGTCGAGTCGCTGGTCCGGAGCGGCCGCGTCGACCTCTCGGGCGCGAGCCTCGACGAGACGGTCACCTACCACGACCCCTGCCACCTCGGCCGGTACAACGGCGAGTACGAGGCCCCGCGCGAACTCGTCCGCGCCACCGGCGCGACGCTCGCGGAGATGCCCCGCAACCGCGACGACAGCTTCTGCTGTGGGGGCGGCGGCGGCGGTCTCTGGATGGACATCGACGAGGAGTCGAAACCGAGCGAGGAGCGGCTCCGCGAGGCGCTCGAAGACACCGACGCCGGCGACGCCGTCGACCGCTTCGTCGTCGCCTGCCCGATGTGCATGACGATGTACGAGGACGGTCGCAAGACCGGCGGCTACGAGGACGACGTCGATATCGTCGACGTGTCCGAACTGCTCGTCGAGGCGCTGGAGTCGAAAGGCGCGGTCTGAGTCTGCGCCCGAGTTCTCTCCGAGACGCCCCACGCCGGCGGTCGAATCACGCTACTGCGTTTCACACGTATCTACTCGTATCTGGGAAGCGAACTGTCACGACATGGACCTCCGAACCGATGGGAGCGAGGGCGCTCTCGAGACGACGCGGATACTCACGTTCGTCGCCGTCGCCTACGGCGTCGCGTGGCTGGTCGGCCTCTACATCTACCTCACGGGCGGCCTCGGCGGTCCGGCCCGACTGGTGTCGGGCGTCCCCGTCTCGCGGGCGCTGATTCTCCTCGCCACCGGCTACATGTGGGCACCCGCGATCGCGAACGTCGCCGCCCGACTGCTCACCGGCGAGGGCTGGACCGACGTCCGCCTCCGCCCCCGGATTCGGAGCGCGTGGCCCCACTGGCTCGCCGCGCTGTTCCTCCCGCCCGTCCTCGTCCTCCTCGGCGTCGGCGTCTACTTCCTCGCCCTCCCCGGTCAGTACGACCCGGCGCTCTCGACGCTCCGGAACATGCCCGGCGTCGGTGCCGCGGCGGCGACGTTCCCCGGCGGCGTCTGGGGGCTGCTCGCGGTCTACCTCCTCCAGTCGGTGGTCGTCGCCGCCCTGCTCAACTCGCTTTTCACCTTCGGCGAGGAGTTCGGCTGGCGGGGCTACCTCCTCTACAAACTGCTCCCGCTCGGGGGGCGGCGGGCAGCGGTGCTGACGGGCGTCGTCTGGGGCGTCTGGCACTGGCCCATCATCGCCATGGGCTACAACTACGGACTCGACTACCCCGGCGCGCCGTGGCTCGGCCCCGTCGCGATGCTCTGGTTCACCGTGGTCACCGGCGTCGTCCTCGCGTGGCTGGCGCTCCGCGGCGGAAGCGTCTGGCCCGCCGTCGTCGGCCACGCGACCATCAACGGCTTCGGGGCCGCCGGCGTCGTCTTCCTCCGGCAGGGCGCGAGTCCGAACCCCCTGCTCGGCCCGTTCGCCACGGGGGTCGTCGTCACCCTCCCGTGGGCGCTCGTCGCCGGCTACCTGCTCTGGAAGCCCGGCGCGCTCGAACCGAAGGCCCCGCCCGTGTCCGCCGACGAGCGCGACGGGAGCGACCCGTCGCCCGCGGCGGCCGAGTGAGCGGGCCGGCTCAGTCGAGGTACTCGACGAGCTCGACGACGTAGCCGTCGGGGTCCTCGACGAACGCGGCGCGGGCGTCGGCGGGTTCGATGACCACGGGTTCAGTGACGACCGGACAGCCCGTCTCCTCGACCAGTCGCTCGAACGTCTCGGGCGTGTTCTCGACTTCGACGGCGAGGTGGTCGATACCGGACGGTTCGACAGGCGCCTCCCGCTCGGGGTCGTACTTGAACTGTATCTCCATGCCGTTCTCGCCGGCGACGTAGACGTTGCGCACGCCGTCCAGCTCGAACTCGTGGGCGTACTCGAGGTCCAGTCCCTCGGTGTAGAACGCGAGCGTCCGCTCGATGTCCGAGACGGCGACTGCGGTGTGGATGACGTCCATGCGCGCAGGTCGACGCGCCGGCCCAAAACGCCTTCGGCCGGAGCACTCCGCCCTGCACCGGCGCAGTCTCTCCGCAGTCGACGGTCTCCGCGCCTCTCCGGAGTGGCCAGCGCCGCTCCCCCGCCGGGAGCGCCGCACCAGAGTGAGCAGCGCCGCCCGCCCCGTCGGAGACGACTGGCTACCCACCGAGAGCGAGGAGGGCCGTGAGGAATCCGAGACAGCGCGGTGCCGCGGTCGACCGCGAGACGGTGGAGGGAATCGCAGGGGCAGTTCGTCGCGGACACCCAGAGGCGTTCACCGCGGGTGACCCGGTCGGCGACGCAGACGTCACGCACAGCGGCCGAACGCGCCGGGGGCCGGCGGGCAGACCGCGTGCGTCGTCGGGTTCACCCCCGTCCACCCCACCGATTCTTGTCTGGGGGCTTCGAATTCCCACCATGGGTAGAGCAAACGCGTCGGACCTCGACTGGCACCGGACCGAGCACGGCGAGACGGCGTTCCGCCGGAAGCGACTGTCGCGGGCCGCCGGGGGCGAGACCGTCGGCTGCAGCCTCTACGAACTCCCGGCGGGGAAGTCGTCGTGGCCGTATCACTACCACGAGGGCAACGAGGAGGCGCTGTTCGTGCTCTCGGGGGCGGGCCGCCTCCGGACGCTCGAGGGGGAGGAGCCGCTGGTCGCGGGCGACTACGTCGCGCTCCCGGCCGGCGAGGAGGGCGGCCACCGCGTCGTCAACGAGGGGGGCGAGCCGCTCCGCTACCTCGCCGTGTCGACGATGCGAGAGCCGGACGTGACCGTCTATCCGGACTCGGGGAAGATCGGCGTCTTCGCGGGGTCGCCGCCGGGCGGGAGCGGAGAGCGGACCGTCTCGGGGTTCTTCCCGATGGACTCGGAGGTCGGCTACTGGGACGGCGAGAAGTGAGAACGGGCACGGGTGGGTCGCGGTGACCGGGACTCAGTCGAGTACCAGTTCGACGGAGTCGAGCGCGCCGCGTCCGGGTTCGACGTCCCGGTCGGGTGCGTCTTCCAGATACGTCTCGATGCAGTCGCGCATGGCTCGAAGCTCTGCGGCGTCGTAGTCGGCGTCGTCCTCTTCGAGTTTCGCGAGGAGACTGCGCGCTTCGGCGGGGTCTTCGTCCGCGTCGAGGTCGCGCTCGACGCGTGCGAGGACGGCGTGGTGGGCGACCCACCGCTCTTCGCGGGAGAGGTCCAGTGCGAGCGGATTGTCAGGGGCCGGTGTCGTCATGTTGGCCTTCACCCCCCCTATGTGCTGGACATATAAATGTGTGACTCATAGTGTCACACCCCTGCCGTCGCCACGGTCCGTGACTTTCGGAGCGACGGCCGCGAGCCAGCGTCGGCCAGACGACCGCGAGCCAGCGACGCTGCAATCCCGGCTCCTCACCGCGATCGCGCGTCACTCCGCCCTCACTCGAACGCCGCAATCCCGGTGAGGTCCTGCCCCAGCACGAGGGTGTGGATGTCGTGGGTCCCCTCGTAGGTGTAGACCGTCTCCATGTTCGCCAGGTGGCGCATCGGCGAGTAGTCGGAGGTGATGCCGTTGCCGCCGAGCATCTCGCGGGCCGTCCGCGACTGCTCTCTGGCCATGCGGACGTTGTTTCGCTTCGCCATCGACACCTGCGCCGGTCGGAGGTCGCCGCGCTCTTTCAGGTCCGCGAGCCGGTGGGCGAGGAGCTGTGCGTTCGTTATCTGGGTGGCCATCTCCGCCAGCTTCTCCTGCTGGAGCTGGAAGCGGGCGATGGGGCCGCCGAACTGGTCGCGCTCTTTCGCGTACTCGCGGGCCGTCTCGAAGCTGTCGCGGGCGGCACCCACCGCGCCCCACGCGATGCCGTAGCGGGCCTGCGTCAGACACGAGAGCGGCCCCTTCATCCCCTCGACGCCCGGGAGGACGTCCTCCTCGGGGACCCAGACGTCAGAGAGCGCGATGTCGCCCGTGACCGACGCGCGCATCGAGAGCTTCTCCGTTATCTTGTTCGCGGTGACGCCGTCGCGGTCCATCTCGACGAGGAACCCGCGCACCGGGCGCTCCTCGGCGGAGACGTCGCGCGCCCAGACGACGCCCACGTCGGCGATGGGCGAGTTCGTGATCCACGTCTTCGAGCCGTTGAGGACGTACCCGTCGCCGTCGCGCTCGGCCCGCGTCTCCATGCCCGAGGGGTTCGAACCGTGTTCGGGTTCGGTGAGTCCGAAGCAGCCGACCGCCTCTCCGTCTGCCAGTTTCGGCAGCCACTCCTCCTTCTGGGCTTCGGAGCCGAAGGCGTGAATCGGGTACATCACGAGCGCGCCCTGCACGCTCGCCATCGACCGGATGCCCGAGTCGCCCGCCTCGAGTTCCTGCATCAGCAGGCCGTAGGCGGTCTCGCTCACGTTCGGGAGGCCGTAGCCGTCGAGGTTCGGCGCGTAGAAGCCGAGTTCGCCCATCTCGGGGATGAGTTCCTCCGGGAACGTCCCCGCCTCGAAGTGGTCTCCGATGTCCGGCCGGACCTGCTCGTCGACGAACCGACGGGCGGTGTCGCGAATCATCCGTTCTTCCTCGCCGAGGTCCGACTCCAGGTCGACGTAGTCGAGCATGGCCGAGAGTCGAAGCGCCGACGCAAAAGGTATTCGCTCGGTCCCCGTGGCCCGGGAATCGGCCGCGACTGCCTCAATCTGCCGACTGGGACTGCTGTTTCGCGCGCACGCGCTCCGCGTAGTCGACGAAGTTGTCGAACAGGCGCTTGACCTCGCAGGCCGCCTCGAAGTTCTCGGCCGTGATACCGTCGAGGACGGACCGAATGCGCTCCTCGGCGAGGTCCTTGCCCTCCGTCACCGAGCGCGCCGAGTCCATGTCGTACTCCGGGTGGAACTGGACGCCGAAGGAGTGACCCTTCCGGAAGGCGTGGACGCCGTAGTCGTTCTCGGCGAGTCGCGTCGCGCCGGGCGGGAGTTCGACCACGGTGTCGCCGTGGGTGGTGAACGCGAGGAACTCCTCGTCGATGCCCGCGAACAGTTCGTCCACTCCCGAGTGGGTGACGGTCCGGTAGCCGATCTCGTAGTCGTCCATCGCCTCGACCCGCCCGCCGAGCGCGGCCGCCAGCGCCTGGTGGCCGTAACAGACCCCGAGGATGGGGACGCCCCGCTCGTGGGCCCCGGCGAGGTAGTCCTCGAGCGCGTGGATCCAGTCCTCGTCCCAGTACGCGGACGCGCTGGACCCGGAGACGACGACGCCGTCGAAGTCGTACGTCTCGGGCAGTTCGCCCCCGTTGGCGTGAAACTCGACGAGGTCGGCGTCGAGTTCGCGTCTGAAGTTCCGACGGGTCATCTCGGTTGACTCGGAAGCGACGAGCATCGCGAGCCGCGGTCGTGTCATTGGCGAACGTTGGACGCCGGAGCGCGAAGTCAGTTACGCTCGGACTGCGCGTCGAGAAAGCCGACCAGTGCGTCGTTGACGTGTCGCGAGTGCTCGACGTGCGCGAGGTGACCCGCGCCCTCCGCCGGAACGAACTCGCCACGGGGAAGCTCCTCCGCGAGGGAGCGGCCGCGTTCGACGGGCCACACCGCGTCCTCGGTGCCGTGAATCACCAGCGCGGGAACCGTCACCTCGAAGAGCGAATCGCTCACGTCGAACCCGGCGACTGCGGCCGCCTGCGACTCCCACGCCTCGCGGCTCGCGTCCTCGTCTCGGCGCCACGCGACGATGCGTTCGACCGCGTCCGGTTGCTCGTCGACGAACGACGCCGAGAGCGCGGCCGAGAGCGACGCCCGGAGCGCGTCCGGGTCGTCGGAGTCACCGAAGAGGGGGTCGAGGTCGAGTCCCGCGCCCGAGGCGGCGGTCCCGACGAGCGTCAGACTCCGCGCCCGACTGGACGTGAGCGCGGACTGGAGCGCCACCATCCCGCCGAGTCCCGCGCCGACGAGATGTGCAGCGCGGACGCCGCAGTCGGAGAGGACGGCGTGGAGGTCAGCGGTCAGCGTCTCGACCGCGTACGGGCCGGCGGGCGCGTCCGAGCGACCGCTCCCGCGGGGGTCTGCGACGACCGACTCGTACGGCCCCGCGACGGCGGCGTGCTGCCACCCCCACTGCCAGGCCCCGTAGCCGACGTCGCCGACGAACGCCACCGGGTCGCCCTCGCCGTCGGTTTCGTAGTACAGCGACGTGTCACCGCGTACGGCGTACGGCATGCCCGCGGCTACCCGCCGGAGGGGCGTCAGTGTTCTGTTTCAACCAGAACGAGACCGCGCTGTCGTCGGGTTCTGTACTCGCCAGAACGAGACCGCGCTGTCGTCGGGTTCTGTACTCGCCAGAACGAGACCGCGCTGTCGTCGGGTTCTGTACTCGCCAGAAGGGGACTGCGCTGTCGTCAGGTTCCGTGTTCACCAGAAGAATACCGCGCTGGCGAAAATCGCCAGTTCGTCAGCCGGTATCACGCGGTGTCTAGCCGAGCAGGTATTTCAGCCAGCGGTTGTTCTTGACGAACTCCGTCTTCTCGAGGTACGTGTCGACCCCGAAGATGCGGCCCGCGGCGAAGGTGCCGATGATGACGAACATCAGCAGGCTGAACAGGTCGCCGTTGACGTAGCCGTGGGCGAAGTCGGCGTTCCCCAGGTAGAAGAACACCATCAGGAAGCCGCCGAAGAAGGCGGCCAGACGGGTCATCGCGCCCAGGAGGATGCCGAGACCGATGAGCGTCTCACCGACGGGTATCATGAAGTTCGTGAACGCCAGCATCCAGGGCGTCTGGCCGGCCCACACGGTGATGGGGGCGACGAGCGTCCCCTGGGTCGCACCGGTCAGCCACCCGGCGGCGCTGAAGGCCTCCGGACCCGTGAGCTTCCCGATACCCGCGTGGAGCATCCAGTAGCCCGTGATGAGCCGCACCGCCACGATGGCGTACCCCGCGACGGTGTCCGCGTAATCGAACTCGACACTGTTACCGAACCAACTTGCCTGTTTTGCGTCTGTGGACATTAACCCTCACCTCACAGATGAATCTGCGAGCCGCGAGAGTATATAATAGGAATCTGATTTCAGCTTTTCAAGAAGCGAGCAAGACACGCGGCGAGAACACCCCACATGGACCCGTTATACGATTGTAATAATCCGATAACGACACAATACACCCCCGTTTTTCGACGTGTTTTCGGGTGAGAATTCGTGACTCGATATCGTAGCGCACAGAGGTGGTGGAACGGACGTCAAGCGTTCATTACCGCGCGGAGGATCTCGGGCGCTTCCTCGAGCGCCTCGTCGAGGCGCGACACGTCCGGGCCGCCGCCCTGCGCGAAGTCCGGCGGGCCTCCGCCGCCGCCGCCGACGATGGCCGCGAGGCGGGAGACGACCTCGCCCGCGTTGATGCCGGCGCCGTCCGGGACGCCGACGACGAACTGGGCGCTCTCGCCCTCGCCGCTCCCGAGGACGACGACGTTCCCCTCATCGACGAGGGCGTTCGCCGTGGCGCGGAGTTCGTCGGCGTCGGCGTCGATGCGCTGGACGACGACCGGCGTGCCGTCGACGTCGACGGTCTCGGCCTGCGCCGACGCGCGGGCCTCGGCGAGTTGCTCTTTCAGCCGCTCTATCTGTTTGCCCCGCTCTTTCCACTCCTCGAAGAACCGCGCTGCGGTCTCCGGCACGTCCTGCGGGGCGACGTCGAAGACGTCTGCGGCCTCGTAGAGGGCGTCTTCCGTGCGCTGGGTCGCTCGAATCGCGGCGTCGCCCGCGGCGAAACTGATTCGCTCGACGCCGTCCTGAATCGGCTCGGTACCGAGAATCTTGATGGCCCCGATGTCGCCGGTTCGTTTCACGTGCGTGCCCGCGCAGGCCTGCACGTCCTCGCCGACGTGGATGAGGCGGATGTTCGTCCCCGGCGGGATGCCGCCCTGGTAGAGGTCGAAGCCGTGCTCGGCCTCCGCCTCGTTGCGGTGGGGCCACTCCTGTGTGACCGGTTCGTTCGCCATCACCACCTCGTTGGCGACCCGCTCGATCTCCGTTACCTCCGCACGGTCGATGCGCTGATAGTGTCGAACGTCGAGTCGGGACCGCTCTGTACCCTTCTGCGCGCCCGCCTGTCGGACGTGCTCGCCGAGCACCTGCCGGGCGGCGTAGCCGACGACGTGGGTCGCCGTGTGGTGGCGCATGAGACTCCGGCGGCGTTCGACGTCTACCTGACCGCGGACGAACTCGCCCTTGCCGGGGCTCCCGTCGGTCCGGTGGAGGACGACGCCGTCTCGCTCCTGTACGTCGGTCACCTCGACGGAGACGTCGTCCGTCGAGAGCGTCCCCGTGTCCGCGGGCTGGCCGCCGCCTTCGGGGTAGAACATCGTCTGGTCGAGGACCACGTCGTAGCCGTCCTCGCGCTCGAACACGTCGAGGACGACGGCCTCGAACTCGGTCCGCTCCTGGTCGTCGTAGAACAGTTTGTCCGTCTCGGGGAGGTCGGCGAGCCGCCTGTCCTCCGCGGTCGCTTCCCCGCCGGCGTCGCCCGTCTCGTGGCGCTGGGCGACCAGCGAGTAGAAGTCGTCGGGGACCGCCACCTCCGCGCCGCGTTCGTCGGCGATCTCCTCGACCATGTCGGGCTGGATGCCGTGGGAGTCGTACAGCTCGATGAGCTTCTCGGTCGGGATGGGCCGGTCGTCGGCGGCGTACTCGTCTGCGAGTTGCCGGACCCGACGGGTGCCGCGTTCGAGCGTCTCGCGGTACTTGCGCTCCTCCGTGCGGACGATGTCGCGGATGGTGTCGCGGTTCTCGTAGCCGAGGCGCTCGGCCTGCATGTCGACGAGTTCGTCCAGCGGCGCGTCCACGCCGACGTTGTCGACGAGGCGCCGGGTCCGTCGGAGGACCATCCTGGCGAGGTAGCCCGTGCCGACGTTCGAGGGGACGATGCCGTCGCCGAACATGTACGCGAGCGTCCGGCAGTGGTCGGCGATGGCGTAGATGTCTTCGAGCGGCGAGACCAGCTCCTCGACGTACGCCGTCTCCACGCCGAGTTTGTCGGCGATGTTGTCGCGGGCGGCCTCGATGTCCTCGACCTCGTCGATGTCCATCCGACCGGCGAGTCTCGCCGCGCGCGCGATGAGCGCCTCCTCCTCGTCCGTGTGGTCGATGCCGACGTTCTCCTTGAGGAAGGCTATCATCTCGGGGTAGACGGCCTCGTACACCGTCGGCGTCCCCTGACTCACCCACGTCCACCGCTCCAGTCCGTAGCCGGTGTCGACGACGTAGGTGTCCATCCGGCTGTAGCGGTTGCCGTCTTTCATCTCGAACTCGCCGTCGGGGTCCTGTTCGAGCGACATGAAGACGAGGGTGGCGAGTTCGGCACCGCGGAAGATGACCTCGAAGGCCGGGCCGGCGTTGCCGCCGCCGACCCAGGGGTCCTCGATGTAGGTTATCTCCTCGAGGTCGGCCCCCAGCGACTCGAAGAGGTGGTCGCAGTACTCGACCGTCTCGTTCTTCCAGTAGACCTCCCCGGAGTAGGCGTACTCGTCGCCGACCTCCTCGCGGGCGTTGAAGGCGTGGTGGGCCA
>JBDGSQ010000028.1:0-16028 GCA_042217455.1 Haloferacaceae archaeon
CGCGTGACTACCTGTCGTCGTTCCTGCTGTACGCGGGCGTCGGCGGGGCGCTGCTCGCGATCATCGTGGGGACGGTCCTCACCACGCCGTCTCAACCGCTCGTCATCAACATCAGCGCGTACAACGGCTTCTGGGGGTCGACCAACGCCACGCCGCTGTTCCCGCTGCTCTTCATCACCATCGCGTGTGGGACCATCAGCGGGTTCCACTCGCTGGTCTCCTCGGGGACGACCGCGAAACAGCTGAACAGCGAGACCGACGCCCGTGCCATCGGCTACGGCGGCATGCTCGGCGAGGGACTCCTCGCGACTGTCGCACTCGCCACGCTCGGCGTCGCCGGCGTCACGCAGGGCGGCGGCATCGGCCGTGCCCTGCCGAACTTCGCCGAGGGCGGCGGCATCATCCTCACGGCGTTCGGCATCCCGCAGAGCTTCGGCGGCCCGTTCATGGCGCTCGTGCTCGTGAGCTTCCTGCTCACCTCGACCGACACAGCGGTGCGCCTCGGACGGTACATGATGGAGGAGCTCGTCGGCACGCCCGAGACCACGGTCCAGGAGTACGCGGCTAACCGCTACACCAACGCGGCGATTCAGGGCATTCCGGCGTACATCCTCATCACCAGCGGGTCGTGGCTCACGCTGTGGCAGCTGTTCGGCGGCGCGAACCAGCTGCTGGCGGCGCTCGCGCTCACCACCGGCACGGTCTGGCTGGCCAACTGGGACGAGTCCAAACAGCTCATCTCGACCGGCGTTCCGATGGCCGTGATGGCGACCATCACGACCCTCGGCCTGCTCTGGGTCGGCCTCCACGACAACCTGTACGTGAAGTTCATCCAGGGCGGTGGGCAGGACCTGACGATGGTCCAGACGCTATCTGCGGTCACGCAGATAGTCCTCTCGCTGGTACTGATATACATCGGCCTCTCCATCATCTGGCTGGGATACGAGAACATCCAGAAGGTCCGGGGAGGCGTGGGCGCGACCGCGACCGACGGCGGTCGCCCCGAAGACGACTGAACCGCGCGGCGCGCACGGTACCGGTCACCTTTCTTTCGGACCTCACCGAACGGCGAGCGACGGCACGCCCCGCCTGCGCTCACCGTCGAACCCCGCACCGACGACTCAGCGAACGCAGCATCGCCCGTGACGTCGGGGTCCCCCCGGTCGTCACAGCATCGCCCGTGACGTCGCAACCCACCCAGTCTCACAGCACCCCCGGGACGGTCGCGGCCGTCAGGCGTCGCCCGCGTGTCGAATCCCCTCGAGGAGCGTCACGACGTCGTCGCGTCGCGTGTCGGTCGCGGGAGTCACGGCCACCCCCGTCACGAAATCCCCGCCGTGCCGGACGCGGGCGACGGTGACGACGACCGGGGTGCCGTCGTCCGTCCGGCCGTCGTACGTGCGGAGCGTCGTCTCGTTGCCGAGCACCGCGACCGAGTCGGTGCCGGTCTCGCGCAGGTCCGTGACGGCGTAGACCGACTGCGCGTAGGCGACCTGTTCGGCCGGCGAACGGGTCGCGAGCGGGTCGCGGTACGTCGGCTTGTTCTCGATGGGCCTGACGGCGGGGGCGCTCACGACGGCGAAGACGGCGTCGCCGTCGCGGTACACCCGGACGGGCGTCGTCGCGCGGACCGACTGCTTCCCGTGCAACTGGACGTCGCCGCTGATGCTCGCGCGGACCGTCGCGTTCAGCGTCCGGTTCCCGGCGGCGACCCGCTCGAATCCGGTCGACGAGAGCGCGTCGTCGCCGACCGTCGCCGGCGTCCCCGAGACGACCGCGGGGTCGCCCCCGGCTGCACAGCCCGCGAGAACGACGACGACGACGACGAGGAGCGCGGCGATCCGCACGGGCGGTCACCCCCGGAGGCGGCTGACGAGACGAGAGAGGAGTCCGGGCGACTCGGTCGGCGCGGCGTCGTCCCAGAGCGTGAAGGCCCTGACGACGTCCGCGTGCTCGCTCGCGACGGCGTCCTCCCGGTCGGGAGCGACCACGCCGAGGTTCAGTTCGTAGTGGCCGTGAAAGCCGTACCGCAGGAGGGTGCGGTCCGAGAACCCGGCGACGAACGACCGCACCTCGTCCGGGACGTCGTCGGTGACGACGACGAACGTGAAGTCGGTCCCCTGGTGTTCCTCGTCGGCCTCGATCCACTCGCCCGCGAGTTCGTGGCCGAGGTCCACGAGTCGTTCGAGGTCGCGGCGGGCGACGCCGTCCAGGCGGGTGGCGAGGAGGTGTTCGTGGACGTGGTGGTTGGCGAAGTTGATAGAGGGGTGGAGGAACTGCTTCTGGTTCTCGATGCGGAGGTGGCCGTAGAGGTCGAAGCGCTCGCCCGCGACCCGGCGGTCCTTCTCGAGGTCGTAGTTGTTCATCAGCCGGTCCGAGACGCGGTCGAAGTACTCGTCGTCCCAGTCCGGGACGGGTCCGCTCTCGCCCGAGTCGGGGCGTCGAGAGTCGTGTTCGGTGTCGCTCATGGGTCTGGTTCGGTCGAGTCAGTTCCACCGCGGCGGCGGCGTCGCGGCGCGTGCGCGGGCCGGCGGCGTCCGCTCCCGGGTCGGCGGTGTTCGCTCCGGTGTCCGGGTGGGCGGGTCGCCGCCCGCGCCGTCGGCCGGGTGGCGTGACTCGATAGCACGTACCCCACCAATCGCCGCAGGTGGTTAAAAGCCCGTTGGGGACGGCGGCAAAGTTTAACTGGCTCCTGAGCCTAGGACCTGCCAGAGCGTACCATGGGCGGGAAGAACACGGAGTACTGTGGTCGGTGTGCGATGAGCACCGTCGTGGACGCGAGCGCCTCCGGGAAAGACGACGAGGAGCGCTCCCGGAACGACCCGTTCGGCGACGAGCGCATCGAGGTGTCGGATTCGGAACTCCGCGCCGTTTCGCCGAGCGCGTGGCTCGAAGGCGTCAGGGACCGACTCGACTCGGTCGCCACCAGGTTCACGTACGGTCGGTGACCGTGCGAGACGCGGGCCGCGGCGGGCGCGAGGCGTCCGTAGTGGCTGCTCTCCCTGCCAGAAACTGACACAAAGGAGAGACTTTTATCCCGCTCGCCACGTAAGGAGAGTTCGAGGAATGGAAGAGAGCATCTCCGGGTTCAAACTCCGCGGGTCGTGGGGAGACGTCGTCGAGCACGGCGAGCGCATCACGCGTGCCCTCAGGGACCTCGGAGTCGACGGGGAGGATTTCGAGGAGTGGAACGAGTGGCGACCGAAGTCCCACGAACGCCTCAGCGAGGACGTGAGCGAGAAGACGGCGGAGAAAGCGAGCGTCGGCGAGGGCAAGGGAGAGAAGGCCGGGAAGGGCCCCGAGGAGGACCTCCAGACGGCGGGCGAGAAGCTCTCCGAGTCCTACGAGAAAGTCGAGGAGGGCGACCAGGAGTCCGCGGTGGAGTCGTGGCAGAAGTCGATCGACTACGTGGCCCGGGCCGCCGACTCGGCCGGTCGCAAGGCGCTCCGGAAGGTAGAGGACACGGTCTACCAGAAGGTGATGACCCAGCTCGCGCCGTACTACTTCGACAACGAACTCATCAGCGCGAACATCCAGAAGACGACCCGCGGCGGGAACGACGAACCCCAGTTCATCTTCGAGGTGAACGTCAACGACGACGGCCTGAAAGACGGCGTCTCCGAACGGCTCGGCGAGTACGAGAGCGAGGTCACTCGCTGGCACGTCGACACCGAGAAGGAGACCGGGGTGGCCGAGGCCGCGGAGGGCGTCGAAGTGACCGAGAAAGAGAAGGAAGCGTCGAGCTCCCGCTCGACCTCCACGTGACCGGCCGCGGGCGACGTCGCCAGCAGCGTCCGCGCCGCCGCGTCGGTCGTCGAACCCCCGCCGCCGCGTCGGTCGCCGAACCCCGCGGACTCCCGGCGACACGCTCTCCCGCAGCGAGCGTTGCGACCACCTGAACAGTCATCATCCCTCCACCCAAACGGGAGAGTCACATGGCCGAACCACTGCGCGTCGACGCCGGCGAACTCACCAACGACGAGATTCTCGCTGCGCTCCAGGACGGCCGGCGGGTCGTCGTCCGGACGGAGCTGTTCGGAGGCGTCCACGAGGTCACCCTCCGGCACGACGGGTCGGTGTACTACTGCGACACGCCGACGACCCTCCACAAACACGAGAGCGAAGACGAGATGCGCGCGTGCATCGAGAAGATGGGCTACGCCCGGACGAAGTGAGTCGCCCGACTCGGCGAGAGGATTTAACCGCACGTGGCGACATTCGAGGTGCATGACTGACGCGCCAGGCATCGAGGACCTCGTGGGCGACGTGGACCCGAGCTTCCAGAACGTCCTCTCCTGCGTCTTCGGGATTCAGGACCACGAGAGCAGAACCTACCTCGTCTTGCTCGACAACCCGGGGAGCACCGTCGCCGAACTCGCAGAGCGCCTCGACCGGGACCGGAGCAACGTGAACCGCTCGCTGACCGCACTGCTCGACAAGGGACTCGCGACCCGCCAGCGGCGGCTGCTCGAACCCGGCGGGTACGTCTACCAGTACACCGCCACCACCCTCCCCGAGGCGAAAGAGCTGATGCACGAGGCGCTGGACCAGTGGGTCGAGGCCGTCCACGAGCGGATCGACGAGGTCGAGGAGGACGAACTCGTCGCGGAGGACTGAGGTCGAGGAGTCCCGGAAGCGACGAGGCGGTGGTGGAGGCGACTGCGGGACGACCCGGAAACGACGAGGCGAAACCGACGAGACGACTGCGAGAGCGACCCGAAAACGACGAGGCGACGGCGGTCGTCCGCGCGGCAGGTTCCGCCCGAACCTACTGCTTTTTCCCCGCCGGGTTGAATCCACAGACGATGAGTCTGTCACTCTCTGCCCCGGCACCCTCGGCACCGGACGTCGCCGAGGACGGAACGTGGCTCGCGTGCATCGAGTGCGGCGAGACGTTCGCGCCGTTCGAGGAGGTCCGGTACACCTGCGACCACTGCGACGGTCTGCTCGAGGTCCGGTACGCGGACCTGCCGACGTTCGATGACTTCGCGGGCGAGGGCCGCGGCGTCTGGCGCTACCGCTCGGCACTCCCCTTCGCGGAGGGCGTGAGCCTCCCCGAGGGCGACACGCCGCTCCACCGCGTGCCCCGACTGGAAGCCGACGTCGAGGTCGAGGCCCTGCGAATCAAACACGAGGGGATGAACCCCACGGGGTCGTTCAAGGACCGCGGCATGACCGTCGGCGTCAGGGTGGCAGAGACCCTCGGCGTCGACAGACTCGCCTGCGCCTCGACCGGCAACACGAGCGCCGCGCTCGCGGCCTACGGCGGGCGGGCCGGACTAGAGACGCTGGTGTTGCTCCCGGCAGGGAAAGTCGCCGCGGGGAAGGTCGCGCAGGCGGCGCTCCACGACGCGCGCATCCTCGAGGTCGACGGCAACTTCGACGCCTGTCTCGACATCGTCAAGGAACTGGCCGGGCGCGGCGAGGTGTACCTGCTCAACTCGCTCAACCCGTTCAGACTGGAGGGCCAGAAGACCATCGGACTGGAGACGCTCGAACAGTTCGGCGCCGACTACGACGCGGTCCCCGACCGCATCGTCCTCCCGGTCGGGAACGCCGGCAACACGGCCGCGCTCTACAAGGCCTTCCGCGAACTCGTCCAGAGCGGCGCGCTCGACGCAGCGGACGTCCCGAAACTGACGGGCGTGCAGGCCGAGGGCGCGGCCCCGATGGTCGAGGCCATCGAGAACGGCGCAGCGGAGGTCCGCCGCTGGGAGGACGTCGAGACCATCGCCACCGCCATCCGCATCGGCAACCCGGTCAACGCGCCGAAGGCGCTCCCCGGAATCAGAGAGACCGGGGGGACCGCCGTCGCCGTCAGCGACGAGGAGATAACCGACGCCCAGCGCGCGCTCGCCGCCGAGGGCGTCGGCGTCGAACCGGCGTCTGCGGCCTCCGTCGCCGGCTTGCGGAAGCTCCGCGAGCGCGGCGTCGTCGGCGACGACGAGCGGGTGGTCTGCCTGACGACGGGCCACCTCCTGAAAGACCCCGACGCCGCCTTCGCCGCCGGCAGAGAGCCCGAACCGGTGCCGAACGACGCCGACGCCGTTCTGGCACACATCTCCGAGTGAGGCGAAACCGATAATATCGCGTAATATATCCTCATTATAATGACCGCGCTCGAAGAGTACATCGACGTCGACGCGGAACTCGACAGACTCCGGCAACCCGGGACGATAGCGATGGCGGCCGTGTTCGCCGCCGCGACCGCCGTGGGGACGATGTTCGTCTCCATCCCGGTCGGCATCGGCTTTCTGAACTTCGGCGAGATCGTCATCTACACGGCGGCGTTCCTGTTCGGCGGCGTCGTCGGCGGACTGGCCGGCGGCGTCGGCGCGGCCGCGGCCGACGTGATGCTCGGATACGCCGTGTTCGCCCCGATAACGTTCGTCGTGAAGGGACTGGAGGGGTTCGTCGTCGGCTCCGTCGCCGGCGAGAGCGCCCGGAGCAAGGCGCTGGCCGTCCTCGTCGGCGCGCCCTTCATGATCGTCGGCTACTTCCTCGCAGTGGCGTACTTCGAGGGCGTCCCTGCCGCCGTGGCCAGCGAACTCCCGATCGACGTCCTGCAGGCGGTCGTCGGCTACGCCATCGCGACGCCGATAACCGCGGCGCTGCAGGACCGCCTCCCGCAGTTCGACTGACCCCGGCAATCGCCTCCCGCAGTTCGACTGACCGTGCCGACCGTCCCCCGTAGTTCGACTGACCTCGGCAATCGCATCCAGCAGTTCGACTGACCGTACCGACCGAGCGCCCGCGGCGAGCCGGTCCGACCGAAGATATTTGCCCGTTCCGGGGGACGTTACCGGCGTGTCCGCCCTCCAGTCCCTCCGACCGACCGACCCCCTCCAGACGCTCCGCACAGTCGTCGTCGGGAGCGACCCGGCGGCGAGACGGGAACACCTCCGCGTCGCCGCGGCGCTCGCAGTCGCCGTCGGCGCCGGCGCGGCCCTCGTTCGACTCCGGGGCGTCGGCGTCAGTCCGGTCGTCTGGGACGGCTTCTACGCCCTCTCGGTCGCGTCCCTCGCCGGACTCACGGCCGCGAACGCCTACTGGCGCGGCGGCCTGCTCGCCGGCTTCGCGCTGGTGTTCGCGCCGGTCGGCGTCGGCCTGTTCGTCGCCTACGTCGGCTCCGGCGCGTTCGCCTCGCCGCTCCGGACCCTCGGCTTCGGCGTCGCGCTCGTCTCCGTCGTCTCGCTCGTCTTCCTGACGGTCGGCAGCGTCCTCGGACTCGCAGTCAGGTGGGTCCGCCACCGAACGGGGGCAGGCGCGTGACCGAACTCCGCCTGACCCGCCGGCGACTGCTCGGCGGACTCGGCGCCGTCGGCGTCGGCGGGACCGGACTCTGGGCAGTCCCACCACGCCGGGTGTCTGCCACCGTCTCGGTGCCGGAGTGGGTGCTCACCGCGACCCAGACGAGAACCCCGGACGTGGCGCGCGTCGAGAGCCTCGACCCGGCGGCCCGCGAGGCCGTCCGGGAGGCGATAGGCGGCGGCTACGAGACGTCGGACCCGCCGGAGGCCCTCGCGGCGTTTCTCTCGCTCCGCGGGGAGAACTACGTCCGCGACGGCGACGCCTACTACCGACTCGACCCGACGCTCCCGGTGGTCGAGGTGTGGATGGAACCGGTCCCCGAGTCGGAGGCGACCGGGGCGGTGACGCTCGACGAACTCGAGGCCTGCATCCACCCGGACCCGCGGGGGTTCGTGACGCCACCGCTCGCCCGGGAGGACGACCCGTTCCGGACCTACCGCCTCGACCCGGAGGTCCGGTCGTGCCTCGACGAGCACCCGTACCTGCAGACCGAGGACGGCGACTACTTCGAGTACCACGTCGCCGTCGACGACCCCGGCGCGCCGTACACCCTGACGGCGACGCGGGTGCAGGCCACGGACGTCGCAGACGTCGAGGGCCGGGTCGTCCCGTGGGAGGAGGTGCCCGCGGACGCCAGAGACCCGCTCCTGGCCGCCCGCGGCGACCGCATCGAGCGCGAATCCGTCCCCGACTCCCTGCGAGCGCTCGCCGACGAGTACGAGTGGTTCCGCCGCGAGGGCACCTTCCACCGGTTCGCCCTCGACCACACCGGCGCGGCCCCGGTTCGGGTCGACGCCCGGGTGACGGACCGCGAGAGCCGCGAGTTCGACCCCGCGTGGCTGGAACTGTCGGTGACGAACACCGGCGGCGAGCCGGTCGAACTCTCCACCGGCCCGCCGGCTCCCTTCGGCATCCTCTCTGCCAGACGGGACGACGGCGGCGGCCGCGTCCTCCTGTGGACGCGGGAGTACGTCGAGAGCAGGTTCATCGGCGTCCACGGTGGGCGAATCGGGGGCGTCGCCGCCGTCGGCCTCGCGGTGACGCTCGACCCCGGCGAGACGCGGGGGACCCGGTACCAGATCCGGCGGAACCCCGGTCGCCTCCCCGCGGGGACCTACCGCGTCGACGACAGCTTCGGGGTCCGCGTCGGCGACGACCACGCGGCGTATCCGTACCACGTCAGACTGGAGATCGAGTGACTGCGACTCACCGGGTCGTGTAGAAGACGAGGCCGGCGGCCCCGAAGAGGAGGGCGACGACGACGGTGAAGGCCGTGGCGTAGGACGTCGCCGCGCCCATCGCGCCGACGAAGGTCGGGCCGAGCGACCCGAGGCCGATGTAGACGGTCCGGTACGCACCGAGGTCCCCGCCCGCGCTCTCGTCGGGGAAGACGTCCATCAGGTACGACTGCATCACCGGCGGGAACGACATCAGGCCGAGGGCGAAGAGGACGACGCCCGCCACCGCGAGCGCCGGCGTCGGCGCGAAGACGACGAGTGCGAGTGCGCTCCCGGCGACCCCGAGCAGTGCGGGCGCCAGCAGGGTCCGGGGGACCTCGTCGCCGAGGGCACCGGCCGCCGGCTTCGCGAGCATCCCGACGCCGAACAGGATGCCGAAGGCGACCGTCGAGACCGTCTGGGAGAAGCCCTTGCCGTCGAGGAGGTAGGTCGGGAGAAAGCCCGTCGTCGACTGCCACGAGAAGGCAAAGAGGACGTACGCCGCGAGGAGCAACCGGAGTTCGCCGTCGGCGAGGAGTCGCCGGGCGGTCGTCCCGAGTTCGAGCGATGGCGTGTCGAGGACGTACCCCTCCTCGCTGAAGACGTGGATGGCGACGACGACGCCGGCGAGGACGACGATTGCCGGGACGAAACTCGCCCGCCACGTCGCCACCGCGAGGGCCGCGGCCGCGAGACCGGCGGCGACGACGCCCCCGAGGTCGCCGGACCCGGTGTGGAGGCCGAACGCCCGGCCGCGCCGCTCGACGAACAGGTCCGAGACGAGCGCCCGCGCCGCCGTCGGATACAGGCCGGCACCGATTCCGACGACGGCCGCCCCGACGAGAAACAGCGGGTAGGTCGGGGCCGACCCGAGCAGGACGAACCCGAGGCTGACCAGCGCCAGTCCCGAGACGAGGAGCGTCTTCCGCGAGAGGGCGTCGGAGAGCCGCCCGCTCGGATACTGGAGGAGCGCGTACAGCCCCCAGATGACCGTCAGGGCGAACCCGGCGCGGGTCGCGCCGATGCCGAGGTCGTCCCGGATGGCCGGCAGGAGCGGCGACAGGACGAGCCGCCCGGCCTGAATCGCCGCCCAGCCGAGCGAAATCGACAGCAGGAGCCGGCCCGTGTACCCTCCGACGAGACGCTCGCGGTGTACCGTCGTCACGACTCCACCTCCGGTCGTCGCGCACAAAAGCGCGCGGAAAGCGGTCGGCGACGACCCCCGCCGACGGGTGACAGACACGAGTCTGACGGGTGTTTTTGCACGCCGAAGACGTACGTACAGAAGATGTCCGCAGACACGCCCCCTCTCTCCGAGCGGTTCCCGACGGTCGGCGGGAGCGGCGACGCCCCCGGCGGCCCCGCCGCGTCCCGGCGCATCGCCGAACTCGAAGCCGAGGTCGCGTTCCTGCGCGCGGAACTCGACCGACAGCAGCGGGCACAGCAGGACCTCATCGACCGCTACGAGATGGTTCTCGAACAGCGCCAGTCACAGCACACACCGGAGCGGCCGGACGGCGACTCGGTGACGTTGCGGGCCAAGCGCCTCCTCGGACTGCGGTGAGCGGACGGCCCGCCCCGCACCCCCTGACTGTTTCGACCTACGACCCGTCGAGGACGAGCGTGCGGACCTCGAAGATGCGGTCGTCTGCCAGGAGCGTCTCGACCACCGACTCGGGGACCGCGTCGTCGAGGTTGTAGACGGTCATCGCCTCGCCGCCGATGGTCTCGCGGGCGTTGAACATCCCCGCGATGTTGATGTCCTCGTCGCCGAGGACGGTGCCGATGAGGCCGATGACACCGGGGGCGTCGTCGTTGCGGGCGACGAGCATCTGGCCGTGCGGGCGGGCGTCCACGCGGTAGCCGTCGATGCGGACGATGCGCGGGTCGTCGCCGGCGAACAGCGTCCCCGAGACCGAGAGCGAGTCGTCCTCGTTGGCGACGGTGACTGTCACGAGGCTCTGGAAGTCCTCCGTCTGACGGGTCTTCGACTCGGTCACCTCGATACCGCGTTCCTCCGCGATCTTCGGGGCGTTGACCGCGTTGACCTGCCACTCCAGCGGCTCGAAGACGCCCTTGAGCGCGCTCGCGGTGAGGAACTCGACGTCCTCGTCTGCGATGTCGCCCTCGTAGGTGACTTCCACCGCGCCGATTCGCTCGCCGAACATCTGGGCGGCGATCTTGCCTGCCGTCTCCGCGAGGTCGACGTACGGGCGGACCCGGCGGAAGGTGTTCTCGTCGATGGAGGGCGCGTTCAGGGCGTTCGGGACGGGTTCGTCGTGGAGGGCGGCGACGACCTGGTCTGCGGCGCTGGTGGCGACGTTCTCCTGTGCGGCCTCGGTGCTCGCACCGAGGTGCGGCGTGACGACGACGTCCTCGACGGCCAGGAGGGGGTTGTCCGGTGAGACGGGTTCGTCGGCGAAGACGTCGACGGCGGCCCCGTCGAGGACGCCGTCTTCGACCGCCGCCGCGAGCGCCGCTTCGTCCACGACGCCGCCGCGGGCGCAGTTGACGAGGTAGCCGCCGCCCATCCGCTCGAGTTCGGCCTCGCCCACGAGGTTCTCCGTCTCCGGGGTCAGCGGCGTGTGGACGGTGAGGAAGTCCGCGCTGTCGAGACAGCTGTCGAGGTCGACGAGTTCCGCGCCGAGCTGTGCCGCGCGCTCCTCGCCGATGTAGGGGTCGTAGGCGACGAGGTCCATCCCGAGGGCGTCGAACCGGCGGGCCACCTCCTGTCCGACCCGGCCGAGACCGACGATGCCGAGGGTCTTGCCGTTGACCTCGGTGCCGAGGAAGTCGCCTTTCGCCCACTCGCCGGCCTTGAGGCGGGCGTGGGCCTGCGGAATCGAGCGGGCGGCGGCGAACGCCATCGCCACCGTGTGCTCTGCGGCGGCGCGGACGTTGCCCTCGGGGGCGTTGGCCACGATGACCCCGTGGTCGGTGGCGGCGTCGATGTCGATGTTGTCGACGCCGATGCCCGCCCGCCCGACGATGACGAGGTCCGGGGCCGCCTCGAAGACATCCTCGTTCACGTCCGTCCCGGAGCGGACGACGAGCGCGTTCGCGTCGGCGACGACGTCGAAGAGCGCCTCGCCCTCGACGTCGTACGCGGTCTCTACCTCGTACCCTGCCGCTCGCAATCGGTCCAGACCCGCGTCGGCGATGGGGTCTGTGACGACGACCTTCATGTCTATCTTGCCGCTATGCGCGCGGTTAAGCGTTTCTTCACTGGCCGTATTCACCCGACGCAGACCGTATGACACGCGATCACACGACTCGGCCGGAGCGGCCACGAGGGACGGGGTCGGTGGGGTGCGTCCTCAGACCGAGGCGTCGTCACCGCGGTCCCGGGTCGACCCGTCGTCGCCGTTTTCGTCCCGCTGGTCGACGTTGTCGTCTGCATCCCGTGGGTCGTCGTCTGCGTCTCGTGGGTCGTCGTCTGCGTCTCGTGGGTCGTCACCGGAGGCTGCGTTCCGCGAGTCGTCCCCGGGGGCTGCGTCCCGCGGGTCGTCACCGGCGTCTTCGTCCCAGGAGTCGTCGCCGGCGACGGACAGGTCGCCGACGCGGGACGAATCGCGCGAGTCGTCGCCCCACTCCGGTACCGCCTCGGCACCGCCCCCGTCCCGGTTCGATTCGTCGCCGCCTCGCCCGTCGAGGTCGCGGAACAGGAGCAGCCCGTAGGTGGCGACGAAGACGGCGGGGACGGCGACGACGAGCGTCCCGACTGGGACACCGACGAGCGGGGCGTTCCGGACGAGCGACGTGAGGAAGAACGAGCCGACCGCGCCGACGAGGAGGTGAGCGAAGCCGAAACTGGCGTAGGGGCCGCCGTCGAACGCGTGAGAGACGGTCGAGTCGAGCGCGTCCCGCACGCCCGCCCCCCGGACGACCACCGCGAAGGGGAGACCGTAGACGAGATACGAGAGCGCGACGACGACCAGCAGGGCGAGCGGGGGAACGACGAGGAATGGCAGGGCGACCAGCACCACGGCGAACCGGACGAGGTTCACGCCGACGATCGGCACCGTGAACGCCCGGACGCTCTCGCCGAACGCGACCGGGTCGCCGTCGATGCGCCGGGAGAGCGACCCGAGGAGTCCCGCCTCGAGCGCCGAGGTGAGCAGCAGTCCGACGAGAAAGAGCGGAGCGAACGCGGTCGCGCCGAGCGGGGCGCTGACGGGGACGCCCCCCGCTCCGTTCGGGAGCGAGACGTACGTCCACAGCGTCGGCAGGCCGGTCGGGAACGGGAACGTCACCCCGCCTCCGGGACCCGATTCGAGCGCCGTGGCGACCTTCGAGAGCGAGAGCAGCGTGGCGACGGCGGGGACAGCCGCGAGCGAGCGCGAGTCGCGGGTGACCTCGACGGCGTGTTCGTATCTGGAGGGCACGGGGGAACCGACGGCGAGGCGCGTGAAATACGTGGTGTCTCTGTCGCCGGGGTCACGGTGGCTCCCTCACCGCCGCCGACTCCGCGGCCGGGGGCCGCTCGCAAGAAGGGGAGGCGCCGGTAGCTTTGAACCGTCGGCCGCCGGACGTAGGGGTATGAAAATCGTCGCGTTCGACTTCGACGGAACGCTCTCGGACTCGGAGATGACCGTCCTCCTCGGCGAGCGGGTCGGCGCCGCCGCGGAGATGGCGGACATCACCGAGCGGGCGATGAACGACGAGATAAGCTACGCCGACAGCCTCCGCGAGCGCGCCGCGCTCCTCGACGGACTCGAAACCGAGGAGGCGGAGGCGGCCTACGGCGAGGTGGAACTCCGCGAGGGGGCCGCCGAACTCATCGCGCGACTGACCGACTACGGCCACCACACGGCCATCCTCACCGGGGGCTTCGAGCGGGGCGTCGAGCGCGCACTGGAGCGCGAGGGGGTCGCCGTCGACACCGTCGTCGCCAACCGACTCCCCGAGCGCGGCGGTCGGCTGACCGGCGAGGTGGAGGGACCGCTCGTCGAGGGGACGAAAGACCGGGCGCTCGAACGACTCGCCGAGGAGCGGGGGGTGGACCTGTCGAGAACCGTCGCCGTCGGCGACGGGGCGAACGACCTCCCGATGCTCGAAGTCGCCGGCTTCGCCGTCGGCTTCCGACCCAAGCCCGCCGTCGTCTCCTCCTGTGACGCCGTGGTGGCGACGATGCGGCGACTCGGACGCCTGTTCGAGGAGCGCGGCCTGCTCGACCCCGAAGACGACGCCGCGGTCGAAGGTGGCGACGACAGCGGCGGGGACGACCGCTGAGGGGAGGACGGAGCCATGGTCAGTCCAGAGCGGGTCGCCGTCTCGGTGTTCGTCGCGGCCCTCAGCGCGCCGTTCCTCCTGTTTCCCGAGGCCTCGGCCCGACTCCGGCACCGGAACGCCCGCGACCCCGAACCGACCGAGGCGGCCGTCACCGAGGCGCGGCTGGGGGGGCTCGTGCTGCTGGCGACCGCCGTCGTCGTCCTCCTGTCCGGGTGAGTCGTCCTCGCCGTGTCGTCGCGAAACACCGCGCTCGCTGCGCACGTCGACCGGGCCATCGCGAAACCACTGCGCTCGCTGCGCACGTCGACCGGATTCCCGCTCACTCGGACGCCGGTCGGAGCGGCAGCTCCACGTGGGTCGGATGCTCGCGGTCGTGGTAGACGACGTTCCTCGCGACCTGCGACTCCCGGTCGCCGGCGAGCGGTCCGCCGGTGTTCTGGTTCACGTCGTAGCGCGGGAAGTTCGACGACGAGACGTCGAGGCGGATGCGGTGGCCGGGGCGGAAGACGTTCGCCGTGGGGTACGGCTCGATCTCGAACTCGTAGACCTCGCCGGGGGTGACGAAGTCGGGCGAGCGTCGGTGGTCGCGGTAGCGGGCGCGGACGATCCCGTCTGCGAGGTTGAGCGCGAAGCCGTCGGGCCAGTCCTCGCTCGGAGGGTGCTCGTCGAGGAGCTTGGCCGTGAAGTCGGTGTCGGGGGCGTCCGTCGAGGCGAACACGCGGACCGTTATCGGCCCGGCGATCTCGACCGGTTCGGAGAGCGGCGGGGTGCGGAAGACGAGCACGTCGTCGCGCTGTTCGAGCGGCCCGTACGGCGGGTCCGCGCCGAAGGTGTCCGGGCGGGTGCGCTGGTCCCACCCGCCGCGGCCGGTGACGCTCGCGGTCGGTCGGTCCGCAAGCGGGTACTCCTCGATGGACTCCTCGCGCTGCTCGAAGGTGTAGTACGACGAGCAGTTGCCGCCGAGGGTGGGGACCGGGTCCTCGGGGTCGAAGTCGTAGACCGACCGGGAGTCCGTGACCGTCGGCTCCTCGGTCGTGAGCGTGCCGTCCTCGTGGGCGTAGTACCGGGTGAACGCGGTGTCCGGGAGCGGCCAGTCGTCGCCCGCGGCCCACTCGCTCCCGTGGCGGAGGCGGCCCCGCGGTGTCTTCCCGCCGTCGCCGGTCCCCATCCGGAGGTACTGCACCGGCGCGGCGTCCCACGTGTCCGCGTCCCTGAGGTAGTGGTCGAAAAAGCGCAGTCGCGTCTCGTTGTAGGGCATCGTTCCCGACTCGCCGTAGTCGAGTTCGCCCGAGAAGGTGCGCTCCCAGGTGGCGACGCCGCCGTGGGTCCACGCGCCCATCACGAGGAAGTGGTCGGACTCCGTGCGGTCTGCGAGCGCCGCGAAGTTGTCGCAGGTCGCCTTCGCGTAGGAGTCGTACCACGACCCCGCGTAGACCGTCGGCACGTCCGCCATCTCGTCGTAGTGGGCGGCGAAGTTCACGCTCGGGTGGTCCCAGATGTCCTCCTCGCCGCCGCCGCGCATGTAGTCGAAGACCCACTCCTCGTAGTTCGGAATGTGCCGGAGCGGCGACTGACCGGGCTGAATCGGGAGGCTCGCGAGGACGTCTCTGGTGTCGACGTTCGCGAGTCGCTGCTGGACCGTCGGGTCCTCCAGCGCGCGCTTCGCGAAGCCGCCGCCGATGGTCAGCGCCCACGTCAGCCACCGCAACTCGAACGCGCCGTTGTGCCGGAAGGTGGCCTCCCAGCCGCTGGCCGCGCCCTGATTGACGAACATCGCCTCCAGGTGCGGCGGGTCGAGGGCGGCGAGGGCGTTCTGGACCCACGCGCTGTAGGAGGTGCCCATCGTGCCGACCTGCCCGTCGCAGTACGGTCGCTCGGCCAGCCACTCGACGGTGTCGTAGCCGTCTTCGGCCTCCGCCCGGTGGAGGTAGAACTCCCCCTCGCTCGCGTACCGACCGCGGCAGTCCTGCACGGCGACGACGTAGCCCCGTCGGGCGAACCAGTTGCCGTGGTGCTCGACGCGGTTCCGGTCGCGCTTGTCGTAGGGCGTGCGGAGCAAGAGCGCCGGTGCCGGGTCCGAGAGCGGTTCGCCGGTCGACGGGTCGGCCGGTCGGTACACGTCCGTCGCGAGGCGGGTGCCGTCGCGCATCTCGACCTGCAGGTCGTGGTAGACGGCGACGCCGTACTCGTCCTGTGAAACCATGACACACCTTGCGTCGAGTGCCGGGAAAAGCGTTGGCGTGCCGGCGGACGGTGGTGGCGTGCCGG
>JBDGSQ010000028.1:16128-22610 GCA_042217455.1 Haloferacaceae archaeon
GCGTCGAGTGCCGGGAAAAGCGTTGGCGTGCCGGCGGACGGTGGTGGCGTGCCGGCGGTCGGCCCCGCGCCGAGGCGGCGCCTCGGGAGCACGCGACCGGGAGGAGCGATGCCCGTCCGGAGACGGGTCGCCCTAGGCGACGAACTGGTCGACCAGCGAGTGGACCACGCCGGTCACGCTCGTCTCCTCGAACTCGCTGTTCCCGCAGTTCTCGCACGCGGTCGGCGGGTCACGGATGCTCGCGAGGATGCCCTGCGTCACCTCCGCCCCGCACTGCGTGCACGTCCACATCTTCATCGGTCCGCCCCCGATGCGACCTCGCGGACGTTCGCGGCCCCGCAGTGCGGACACCCGACCGTCGCGGCGGTGGGTTCGCTCGACTCGAACGTGGCCTGGCAGACGTTACACCGGTAGTTGAAGCGACGCTCCTCCGTGTCCCCCAGCAAGGACGCTCTCACAGTGTCGATTATTCCCATGTCACCATCTCCCACGTCGGGAGTACGGGAACGTCAGTAATAATTGTGAATATTGTTACACGCAGGTGGACGATATCGGGGAGGGCGGCGGGAACAGTCCGAGCCGGGACCGGGCGACCGGACCGCCGTCGGGTCGGCTGTTCGAGGAGCGAGACAGTCCGGTCGGCCCGGGAGCGTCAGTTCGAGGCCGACCGGATCGCCCGGTCGAGGTCGGCGACGATGTCGTCTGCGTCCTCCAGTCCGACCGAGAGGCGGACCATGTCGGGCGTGACGCCGGCGGCGGTCTGCTCTTCCTCGGTGAGCTGCTGGTGGGTCGTGGAGGACGGGTGGATGACCAGCGTCTTCGCGTCGCCGACGTTGGCCACGAGCGAGGCGAGTTCGACCTCGTCGACGGTGCCCTTGGCGGCCTCGTAGCCGTCGGCGAGGCCGAACGTTATCATCCCGCCGTAGCCGCCGTCGAGATACGCCGTGGCCTCCGCGTGGGTCTCGTGGGACTCCAGCCCGGGGTAGTTCACCCACGACACCTTCGGGTGGTCCTCGAGGAACTCCGCGACGGCCATGGCGTTCTCCGCGTGGCGGGCCATCCGGAGCGGGAGCGACTCGGTCTTCTGGAGGGTCACCCACGCGTCGAACGGCGACTGCTGGTTGCCGAGGTCGCGGAGGCCGCGGGCGATGGCGGCGTAGGTGAAGGCGGCGTCGCCGAACCGCTCCGCGAAGTTGACGCCGTGGTAGGCGGGGTTGGGCGTCGCTATCTCGGGGTAGTCGTCGGCGTAGGCGGTCCACGGGAAGTCGCCGCCGTCGACGACGACGCCGCCGATGGTCGACCCGGACCCGGTGAGCCACTTGGTCGTCGACTCCCAGACGAGGTCCGCGCCGTGTTCGATGGGGCGACACAGCGCGGGCGTGGCGAAGGTGTTGTCCACGAACAGCGGCGTCCCGTGCTCGTGGGCGATGTCGGCGAGCCGTTCGAAGTCGGGCGTCACGAGCGACGGGTTGCCGATGGTCTCGACGTGGACGAAGGCGGTGTCGTCGTCGATGGCCTCCGCGTAGGCCTCGTAGTCGAGTGTGTCGACGAACCGCGTCGTGACGCCGCGTCGCTCGACGGTGTGGGTCAGGTAGGTGTACGTGCCGCCGTACAGCGAGGACGCGGAGACGACGTTGTCGCCGGCGGAGGCGAGCAGGAACGTCGTGAGGTCGAACGCCGCCATGCCGGAGGCGGTGGCGACGGCACCGACCCCGCCTTCGAGCGACGCGAGTCGCTCCTGGAGCGTCTCGTTCGTCGGGTTCATCAGCCGCGAGTAGATGTACCCGGGCTTCTCCAGTTCGAACTGGGCCGCGGCGTCGTCTGCGTCCTCGAAGACGTACGAGGAGGTCTGGTAGATCGGCGGTGCGCGCGCGCCCGTCGCGGGGTCGGGGTCCTGTCCCGCGTGCAGGCTGCGGGTCGAGAGACCGTCGTCGGGGTCGGAGTCGTCGGACATACCCGGCCTTCGGACTCGGGGAGCGTAAAGCCCCCGCGCAGGTGCAGTTCCTGCCGGTGTCGGCACGCGGCGGCATTTCCTGCCGGTTCCGGCACCGACGACCCCCGCTGACGCCGGGTGGCGGCGACTGCCGCCGGCGTCTTCACCCCCGAGTCCAACAGTCAGAGTCAAGAGGTAGCTACCCATCGCCACGCGTACGTGAGATGAGGACAGTGAGCGAGCGGTACGCGACGAGGGGGAGGCGACGACAGTGACGGCGGTGCGAGTACTCCACGTCGACGACGACCCGGCCGTCGCCCGGCTGTCGTCGACGGTCCTCGAACGCGAGTGCGAGAACGCCTCCGTCGAGACGACGTCGGCCCCGGAAACCGCGCTCGACAGACTCGCCGAGGGAGACGTCGACTGCGTGGTGTCCGGCTACGACCTCCCGTCCTGCGATGGCGTCGAGTTCCTGCGGCGCGTCCGCGACCTCGACGGCGACGTGCCGTTCGTCCTGTTCACCGGCACCGGGTCAGAGGAGGTCGCGAGCGAGGCTATCTCCGCCGGCGTGACGGAGTACCTCCGGAAGGAACCGACTCCCGAGCGGTTCCGTGTGCTGGCCGTTCGCGTCGAGCAGGCGGTCGCGAGCTACCGGACGGAAGCGCGCTTCGAGGCGTTCCTCGAATCGGTGCCGGACGCGACCTGCCTCGTCGACGAGGAGGGTCGGCTGACGGCGGTGAACCAGCAACTCGAGTCGCTGTTCGGGTACGACCGGTCCGAACTCGTCGGCGAACGGGTGGAGGTGCTCATCCCGGAACGCGACCGCGAACAGCACGTCCGCTACCGCGAGGCGTTCGTGGAGGACCCCGAGCGCCGGCCGATGGGCGCATCGCTCGACCTGTTCGCGGAGGCGAGCGACGGGAGCGAGTTCCCGGTCGACGTCAGCCTCAGCCCCATTCACATCGGCGGTCACGTCGAGGTGATGGCGGCCGTCCGGGACGCCACGGAACGCCGGAGTCGCCAGCGACAGCTCGAGCGCCAGAACGACCGTCTCGAGGAGTTCGTCGGCGTCGTCGCCCACGACCTCCGGAACCCGCTCCAGGTGGCGACCGGGCGACTCGAGCTCGCCCGCGAGTCGAGGGACTCGGACCACCTCGACGCCGTGGCGCGCAACCACGACCGGATGGCGGACCTCATCGACAGCCTCCTGACGCTCGCGCGGCAGGGCGACGTCGTCGGCGAACCCGAACCCGTCGACCTCCGTGAGACGGTCGAGCGAGTGTGGACTACCGTCGACACCGCAGACGCCACCCTCGACGTCGGGGAGGGCCTCGGGGCGACCGCCGCCGACCCGACCCGCCTGCGCGAACTGTTCGAGAACCTCTTTCGCAACGCCGTCGACCACGTCGGCGCGGACGTCCACATCCGGGTGGGGTCGTTCGCCGACGGCTTCTACGTCGAGGACGACGGTCCCGGCGTGCCCGAACACGAGCGGGAGGCGGTGTTCGAGCGGGGGTTCACCACGAGCGGGTCGGGGACGGGACTCGGTCTCGCCATCGTCCGCCGCATCGTCGAGGCCCACGGGTGGGACGTGACCGTCACCGAGGGGCGCGACGGCGGCGCGCGCTTCGAGGTCACCACCCGTCCCGCCCGCGAACTGCTGTACGCCGACTAGCCGCCCACGACCCGGCGCTGGCGCCTCACCCCGAGAACAGGCTGTTGTGGACCGGGGCGAAGGGCGACGGGTCGCCGGTGGCGTCGGACTCCGCGTCGGTGTCTGTCACCGCCCGCCCGTCGACGCCGTCCGCGAGGAAATCCCGGAGCGGCGGGCCGACAGACTCGGGTTCGACGAGGAAGGCGTCGTGGCCGTGGTCGGACTCGACGACGTGGTGGGCGACCGGGGCGTCGGTCTCGCGGAACGCGCTGGCGACCTCCTCGGCCTGTTCGGCGGTGAAGTGCCAGTCGCCCGTGAACGAGACGAGCAGCGCCTCGCCCTCGAACGCGCCGAGGGCCGCGGCGTCGGACCCGTACCCCGCCGCGAGGTCGTAGTCGTCCATCGCCCGCGTGAGGTAGAGGTAGCTGTTGGCGTCGAACCGGTCGACGAACGTCTCGGCGTTGTAGTCGAGGTAGGACTCCACGTCCCGGTACGGGAAAAAGGAGGCCGCGGGGTCGGTCGGGAACGAGTCCCGGGAGGCCTCCCGGCCGGCGGCCCGCCGGCCGAACTTCCGGTCCATCGAGTCCTTCGAGAGGTACATCACGTGGCCGATTTGCCGGGCGAGCGCGAGGCCGTCGTCGGGGCGGGTCTCGCCGTAGTAGTCGCCTCCCCGCCAGTCGGGGTCGGTGGTGATGGCCCGCCGGGCGATGGCGTCGAGCGCGAGACACTGGGGGTCGAGGCGGCCGGCGGTGGCGATGGGCGCGACGCGCCGGACGTCGTCGGGGTAGCGTTTCGCCCAGTCGAGGGCGTTCATGCCGCCGACGCTCCCGCCGACGACGGCGTGCAGGCGGCCGACGCCGAGGTGGTCGAGCAGTCGCCGCTGGGCGCGGGTCCAGTCGCCGACGGTCACCGGCGGGAAGTCGGTGCCGTAGGGCTCGCCCGTCTCGGGGTTCTCGGCGGGCGGTCCGGAGGTGCCGTAGCAGGACCCGGGGGCGTTGACGGCGACGACGTAGTACTCGTTCGTGTCGACCGCCTTGCCGGGACCGACCACGTCGTTCCACCACGCGCGGGCCTGTCCGGCGGTGTCGCCGTCGCCCCCGTCGGCGCGAGCGCCCACGTCGGCGACGTTCTGGCTCCCCGTGAGGGCGTGGCAGACGAGGACGGCGTTGTCGCCGTCGAACTCGCCGTAGGCCTCGTAGGCGACCCGCAGGTCGGGAATCGACTCGCCGCTCTCGAAGGTGAACTCCCCGAGCGAGACGGTGTCGCGTTCGACCCGCGTCACGCCCCCACCTCCGCCGCCCGCGAGAGGGCGGCCTCGAGGTCCGCGAGCACGTCGCCCGCGTCCTCCAGTCCGACCGAGAGACGGACCATGTCGGGCGTGACGCCCGCCTCGCGCTGGGCCTCCTCGCTCAGCTGCGAGTGGGTCGTCGAGGCCGGGTGGATGACCAGCGTCTTCGAGTCGCCGACGTTGGCGAGGAACGACGCGAGGTCGACCGACTCGCAGAACTGCTCTGCGGCCGGGTAGCCCCCGGCGAGCCCGAACGTCACCATCCCGCCGTAGCCCGTGGCGGGCGTCCCGGTCGCCGGCGCGCCGGAACCGCCGGCCGACTCGCCCGTCCCCGCGTCGTCATCGGGGACCGGCCCGCCTGCCCCTGCGTCGTCACCGGGGCCAGTCGCCGACCCGCCCGCCCCCGCGTCGCCGCCGGAACCGCCGAGGTACCGGCTCGCCTCGTCGTGGGTCGGGTGGGAGTCGAGACCGGGGTAGTCCACCCACGAGACCGACCCGTGGTCGTCGAGGAACCCGGCGACGGCCGCGGCGGTCTCGGAGTGCCTGTCCATCCGGAGCGGGAGCGTCTCCAGTCCCTGCAGGGTCTGCCACGCGTCGAACGGCGACTGCGCGGCCCCGGTCGTCCGGACCGCCCGGTGGCGCACCGTCTCCGCGAGCGCCCGCTCGTCGAACCGGGAGACGAAATCGAGGTCGTACCCCTCGGCGTCGCCGGTCACGAGCGGGTAGTCGGCGTCGGGGTGGTCCCACGGGAACGTGCCGCCGTCGACGATGACGCCGCCGACGGTGGTCCCCTTGCCGTGAATCCACTTGGTCGTCGACTCCCAGACGACATCCGCGCCGTGTTCGATGGGGCGACACAGCGCGGGCGTGGCGAAGGTGTTGTCGACGACGAGCGGGACGGCGTGGTCGTGGGCGAGGTCGGCGAGCCGCTCGAAGTCGGGCGTCACGAGCGACGGATTCGCCACCGTCTCGACGTGGACGAAGGCGGTGTCGTCGTCGACTGCCTCCGCGTATGCCTCGTAGTCGAGCGTGTCGACCGTCCGCGCCTCGACGCCGCGCCGCCGGGCGAGCGCCGTGAGGTACGTCGCGGTGCCGCCGTAGGTGTCCACGGCGGCGACGACGTTGTCGCCCGCCGAGGCGAGCGCGGTCGTGATGCCGTCGAGCGCGGCCATCCCGGACGCGGTGGCGACAGCGCCGACGCCCCCTTCGAGCGACGCGAGTCGCCGTTCGAGCGTCCGGGTCGTCGGGTTGGAGATGCGCGAGTAGACGTCGCCCTCCGCCTCCAGCGCGTAGAGGTCCGCCGCGTGACCCGCGTCCTCGAAGACGAACGACGTGGTCTGGTAGATGGGCGGGGCCCGCGACCCGGTCGCCGGGTCGGGATCCTGTCCCGCGTGCACACTCCGGGTCTGGAAACCGCGTTCCATGTCTGATACTCATATATCTTCAATAGGATATAACCCTCAGTTACGGCAACGCTTGCACCTGTCGGAAGGGATGTCGCGGCGTCGAGCGCGTCGCCGGGAGCGACGCCCCCGACACCGCACGGGAGCGCCGCCGCTCACGGCGAGGCGAGACGGGAACGAACCGGACAGCGAGGGGACAGAACG
>JBDGSQ010000028.1:22710-24005 GCA_042217455.1 Haloferacaceae archaeon
GCGTCGACGTCGACGCCGGCGTCCGTCATCGCGTCGGCGACCGTCTGGACCCCGCGACGGACGTCGTCTGCGTCGAGCGCGCCCATGTTGCTCACGCGGAAGATGCGCCCGCCGAGGTGGGCCTGCCCGCCGGAGATGCCGAGGTTCCGCGCGGCGACGCCGTCGAAGAAGGCGTCCGCGTCGTCGCCGCTGACCGCGTCGGGGAGCGCGACGGCCGTGACGGTGTTCGAGTACCGGGTCGGTCCCTCGGGGTTCGCAAAGAGGTCGAGGCCCATCGACTCGAAGGCCTCGCGGAAGGCGGAGGCGTAGGTCCGGTGGCGGCGGATGCGCGCGGACATCCCCTCGCGTTCTATCTGCTCGACGGCCACCGCGAGGGCGCGAAACAGCGGGACGGCGCTGGTAAACGGCGTCTGGTGCTGGGCCGCCTTCCGGAGGTGCCAGTCGAGGTCCTCGTAGAACGGCGCGGCCTCGCCGTCGAACCGCTCCGCCGCCCGGTCCGTGACGAACATCGCGCTGACGCCCGGCGGGGCCGCGAGCGCCTTCTGCGCGTCGGTGAGGGCCACGTCGACGTTCCACTCGTCGAGTTTGAACGCGTCGCCGCCGATGCTCGTCACGCCGTCGACGACGAAGGCGGCGTCGTGGTCGCGGGCGACGGCACCGACCTCGGAGACCGGGTTCAACAGCCCCGTGCTGGTCTCGTTGTGGACCATCGTCACGACCTCGGTGTCGTCGGTGACGGCGGCCTCGACGTCGGCGAGCGGAATCGACTCGCCCCACTCGACCTCGACGCGGGTCACGGACGCGTAGCGGTCGGCGATGCGGGCGAAGCGCCGCCCGAACTTCCCGTTGACGAGGGCGACCACCTCGCCGCCGTCGCCGACGAGGTTCGCCACGGCGGCCTCCATCGCCATCGTCGCCGTCCCGTTCAGAAGCAGGGCGGTCCCCTCGCCGGTGGGGTTCTCGTCGAGCGTCGACCGGGTGAAGACGTACTCCAGTCCGTTCTGCGCTCGCTCGTAGACCGCCTCGAACTCGGCCGACCGGTGGGACACCATCGGCTCCGTCATCGCCTCGACCACGTCGTCAGTCACCGGTACCGGGCCGGGATTCAGGAGCAAGAAATCCTCGTCGCTCATACCCGACCTTCCGTATCTGTGCGGATAAGCGTCGCGGATAGATGCGAATCGTGCCGGAGGATTCCGTGGTCGTGTATACCTGTACCGGTAGTGTGCCAGTCGGTGGCACGGTGCCTGCGTCGCGCCGCGAGGAATTTCGCGCGGGCTTGCGTCGCGCCGCGA
>JBDGSQ010000028.1:24105-33993 GCA_042217455.1 Haloferacaceae archaeon
CGCGCCGCGAGGAACTTCGCAGGTGACCAGCGACGCGTCGGGAGGAACTTTACCCCGGCCGACCCAACGGGCGGGCGATGAGCGACGCGGCCGACCCGGAGGTCGACGAGGAGGAGAACCCGTACGTCCGCGACCCGCCGACGGATTTCGACCCCGTCGAGGACCTCGGCGAGGACGAGGCGCGCGAGCAGGCGGGAGCCCTGCGAGAGGCGGTTCGCTACCACGACTACCGGTACTACGTACTGGCCGACCCGGTGATCGCGGACCGGACCTACGACGCGCTGTTCGAGCGACTGGAGGAACTGGAAGCGGCGTTCGACCTGCAGCGCGAGAACAGTCCGACCGGGAGGGTCGGGGGCGAACCGGTCGACAGTCTGGAGAGCGTCGAACACGTCGCGCCGATGCTCTCTATCGACCAGAGCGTCGAGGCCGAGGACGTCCGCCGGTTCGACCGCCGGGTGCGCGAGGAGGTCGGCGACGTCGAGTACGTCTGCGAACCGAAGTTCGACGGCCTCTCGGTCGAAGTCGTCTACGAGGACGGCGAGTACGAGCGCGCGGCCACGCGGGGCGACGGCCGGGAAGGGGACGACGTCACCGCGCAGGTCCGAACGATTCGCTCGATTCCGATGGAACTGCGCGGGGACCACCCGGACTTCCTCGCGGTCCGCGGCGAGGTGTACATGCCCCGGGACGCCTTCCAGGCGTACAACCGCGAGCGGGTGGAGTCGGGCGACGACCCGTTCGCCAACCCGCGCAACGCCGCCGCCGGGACGCTCAGACAGCTAGACCCCTCGGTCGTCGCCGAACGCCCGCTCGACTGCTTCTTCTACGACGTGCTCGACGCGAGCGAGCGCCCGGACACGAACTGGGAGGAACTCCAGCGGCTCCCCGAGTGGGGACTGCGCACGAACGACCGCTCGGAACTCGTCGAGGACGTCGAGGGAGCCATCGACTACCGGGACGACCTGCTCGACGTGCGCGACGACCTGAACTACGAGATAGACGGGACGGTCGTCAAAGTCAACGACCGCGAGCAGCGCGACCGGCTCGGGACCACCTCGCGGTCGGTCCGGTGGGCGTGGGCCTACAAGTTCCCGGCCCGCGAGGAGGTGACGACCGTGCAGGACGTGGTCGTGCAGGTCGGTCGGACCGGGCGGCTGACCCCCGTGGCGCTGCTCGACCCCGTCGACGTCGGCGGCGTCACCGTCTCGCGCGCGTCGCTGCACAACCCCGGAGAGATAGCCGAACTGGGCGTCGACGTCGGCGACACGGTCCGGGTGAAACGCGCCGGCGACGTCATCCCCTACGTCGAGGAGGTCGTCGAGAAAGCGGGCGAGGGGCACTTCGAGTTCCCCGAGACGTGTCCCGTCTGCGGGAGCGCAGTCGAACGCGACGGGCCGCTCGCGTTCTGCACCGGCGGACTCGCCTGCGAGGCCCAGCAGGAGCGGACCGTCCACCACTACGCGAGCAAGGCCGGCCTCGACATCGAGGGGCTTGGCGAGGAGAAGGTCCAGCAGCTCATCGACGCCGGGCTGGTCGAACGCGTCCCCGACCTCTACGACCTCACCGAGGGGGACCTCGTGGAACTGGAGGGGTGGGGCGAGACGAGCGCCCGGAACCTCCTCGCCGAGATCGCGGACGCGAAGTCGCCGCCGCTCTCGGATTTCCTCGCGGCCCTCTCGATTCCGGACGTCGGCGGCACCACCGCCGCGAACGTCGCCCGCGAGTTCGGGTCGCTCGACGCGATGATGGAACAGAGCGGCGAGGACCCCGACGCCTTCGAGGCGCGCCTGCGGGAGGTAGACGACGTGGGGCCGAAGGTCGCCGAGGCGGTCCGGGAGTTCTTCGAGACGGAGGCCAACCGCGAGGTGGTCGAGTCGCTCCGGGACCACGGGGTCGACCCGGAACCGACCGCGGGCGAGACGGGGTCGGAACTCGACGGGCTGACGTTCGTCTTCACCGGGTCGCTCTCGGTCCCCCGCAGCGACATCCAGAAGCTGGTCGCGCGCCACGGCGGCGACGCCACCTCGAGCGTCTCGGGCAACACGGACTACCTCGTCGCCGGCGAGAACCCCGGCCGGGCGAAGCGCGACGACGCCGAGGCCAACGACGTCCCGACCGTCGACGAGGACGAGTTCGCGGCGCTGCTGGAAGCGCGCGGCGTCGCCTACCCGCCCGAGTGAGGGGACAGACGCGCGACGCGGTGCGACGCCGGCGGCCCGAGACGCGCTGCGAGTCCCGGCGGCCCGAAATGCGTTGCGACGCCGGCGACCCGAGACGCGCTACAGGTCGCGCGCCTCGAACAGCCAGTAGCCCAGCAGCGGCGGGACGACGATCCAGAGGAGCAGTTCGGCGAAGATGAACCACGACGTGAGGTAGAACGGCACCGAGTCGGCGAGCGCCGGCTGGGCCACCATCTTCTCTGCCAGTCCGGCCTTGACGAGGCGCGCGGCGGCCGCGTCGCCGAAGTAGACGTGCGCGACGAGCGTCTCGTAGGCCCGGAGCGGGTTCGCGTACTTGACGAACAGGCGGGCGAAGACGATGGAGGTCGCCTGCGGCTGGTCGACGCCGGGGACGCTCTTTGCCGCCCGGGTGACGAGCGCCGGAAGTCCCTGCGCGACCATCGGCCAGAACACGGCAAACAGCATGTAGAGTCCGAGGGTGCCGACCGTCGCCTGCCGGTTCGTCTCGGAGGCGGCCGAGACCCCGACGCCGACGGCGACGAACGCGATGCCGAGCAGGGCGGTGAGCGCGACGTGCGGGAGCAGCTTCGAGAAGTCGATGGAGACGCCGGTGGCGAGGAGGGCGACGATCGCGAGCAGGAAGCCCGCGAGGACCGGCAGGACGACGACCGCGCTCCGGCCCGCGAGCTTGCCGGCGACCACGTCGCGCCGGGAGTGCGGCAGCGAGAGCAGGAGCTTCAGCGACCCGGAGGTCTGCTCTTCGATGACCGACCCGTACGACGTGATGAGCGCGATGAACGCGAGCACGAACCCGAGCATCCCCGGGAACGACAGCGAGAGGAATCCGAGGCTGGCGAACAGCCCGAAGAGGTCGCCCGCGGACGCCGGGCGCTGGGTGAGAAACGAGGCGAACACGAGCGCCGCCGTGCCGGCGATGAGCGAGACGAACAGCGCAGAGAGCACCCACAGCCAGCGCGAGCGAATCGAGTCGCGGAGGTCCTTCTGGGCGACGACCTGCCAGCTCATGCGTCGCCCTCCGTGGACTCGGCGGCGGGAGCCGGTTCGCCCGCCTGCACGCCGCCGTCTTCCGTGTACGCGAGAAAGAGGTCTTCGAGCGACGCGCCCGCCGTCTCGAAGTCCTCGACCGTCACGCCGCGCTCTTCGAGCGTGGCGATGACCGTCGTCTTCGCGTCGTCGTCGCAGGCGACCGAGAGCCCTCCCTCGGACGTCGAGGCGGAGGAGACGCCCGAGAGCGCGCGGACGGCCTCGACGTCGGCCTCGGAGACGCCGGCGGCCGTGACGTCGAGGGTCGCGCCCTGCCCGACGGCGTCGCGCAGGCCCTCGATGCTGTCTTCGGCGACGAGTTCGCCGCCGCGCAGGATGCCGACCCGGTCGCAGACGGCCTCGACCTGTCCGAGGACGTGACTGGAGAAAAAGACCGTCGCGCCGCGGTCGGCCTCCTCGCGGACGATGGTCCGCATCTCCTTTGCGCCGGCGGGGTCGAGTCCGGAGGACGGCTCGTCGAGGATCAGCAGGTCGGGGTCGCCGACCAGCGCCATCCCGAGCGCGAGGCGCTGGGCCATCCCCTTGGAGTACCCGCCCGCCGGTCGGTCCGCGTCGTCCGCGATGCCGACGCGTTCGAGCACGTCCTGCGGGTCGTCTGCGGCCTCCTTCGAGTCGACGGCGAACTCGACGTGTTCGCGGCCGGTGAGGCGGTCGTACACGTCGAACCCCTCCGGGAGGACGCCGGTGCGCCGCCGCACCGCGAGGCTGTCAGCCTGTGCGTCGTGGCCGAGCACGGAGACGGACCCCTCGCTCGGGCGGACGAAATCGAGGAGGACGTTGATCGTGGTGGACTTCCCCGCCCCGTTCGGGCCGAGGAAGCCGAACACAGCGCCCTCCGGAACCGAAAGCGAGAGGTCCCGAACGGCGGTGACGTCGCCGTAGCGCTTGGTCACCCCGTCGAGTTCGATAGCGGCCATGCAACGGGGTTCCCGCGTGCTCCAATAAAGGGTTGCGGCTTGGGTATAAAGATCGAGAACGCCGCGGGGGGTTCGTCGCGCCGCCGATAGCGTCGCGCTGGCTCCGCCCGCCGACGCCGACGCGTCACCCTCAAGCCCGTCGGGTCGTAATCGGAACTGATGGACGCAGGAGGGGTCAGAGAGCGCGCGAGCGACCTGCCGCGCGAACCGGGCGTCTACCAGTTCCAGTCCGGCAACGCCGTCCTCTACGTCGGCAAGGCGGTGGACCTGCGCGACCGGGTCCGGTCGTACGCCGACCCGCGGGGCGAGCGCATCCGCCGGATGGTCGGGCGCGCGGACGCCGTCGACTACGCCGTCACCGACACGGAGACCCAGGCGCTCCTCCTCGAGGCGAACCTCATCAAGCGCCACCAGCCCCGGTACAACGTCCGCCTGAAAGACGACAAGTCCTACCCGCTGGTCCAGCTGACCGACCACCCGGTGCCGCGCATCGAGGTCACGCGGGACCCCGACGAGGCGGCGACGGTGTTCGGGCCGTACACCGACGTCGGTCGGGTCGAGACGGTGGTGAAGGCCCTGCGGGAGGTGTACGGCCTCCGGGGGTGTTCGGACCACAAGTACCGGAACCGCGATCGGCCCTGCCTCGACTACGAGATGGGCATCTGCGACGCGCCCTGCACCGGCGAGATAGCGCCCGAGGACTACCGCGAGAACGTCGCCTCCGCGGTCCGATTCCTCGAGGGCGAGACGGGCGTCCTCGCGGACCCCCTCCGCCGGGAGATGGAGCAGGCCGCACAGGAGCGGGCGTTCGAGCGCGCGGCGAACCACCGCGACCGCCTCGACGCCGTCGAGGCCTTCCACGGCGGGGGCGGCGAGGCCGTCTCCGCGCAGGCAGACGAGCGCTCGGTGGACGTCCTCGGGGCCGTCCGGGAGGGCGAGGCAGCGACGGTCGCCCGTCTGCACGCGGAGCGGGGCCAGCTCGTCGACCGGTCGCGCCATCGCCTCGACGGGGCCGACTGGGCGGACGCGGGCGACGTCGACAGGGCGGACGCAGATGGCAGCGCCGATGCGACCGCCGCAGGCGCCGACGCGACCGCCGCAGGCGACAGCGACGGTGCAGGCCGAGGCGGTGCGGACGGCGTCGCCGGCATCCTCGCGGCGTTCCTGCCGCAGTACTACGCCGAGCGCGACCTCCCGGACGCCCTGCTCCTCTCGGAGCGCCCTGCAGACGAGGAGGTCCTCGCGTGGCTCGACGCCGAGGGCGTCGCGGTCCGCGTCCCCGGGGCGGGCCGCGAGGCGAAGCTCGTCGAACTCGCGCTCAAGAACGCTCGGCGCGGCGCCGCCGGCGACGACGAACTCGGCCTGCTGGCCGACGCGCTCGGCCTCCCCCGCGTGGAGCGCATCGAGGGCTTCGACGTGAGTCACGCGCAGGGGAAGGCCGCGGTCGGGAGCGACGTGACCTTCGTCGACGGGAGCGCCGAGAAGGCCGACTACCGGCGGAAGAAACTCGAAGACGAGAACGACGACTACGCGAACATGCGGGCGCTGATTCGCTGGCGCGCCGCCCGCGCCGTCGAGGGGCGCGACGACCGACCGGACCCGGACCTGCTGCTCGTCGACGGCGGCGAGGGGCAACTCGGCGCGGCGCTCGACGCCCTCGACGCGGTCGGGTGGGACGTCCCCGCGGTCGCGCTGGCGAAAGCCGAGGAACTGGTCGTCACGCCGGACGGCGTCCACGACTGGCCGAGCGACGCGCCGCACCTGCACGTCCTCCAGCGCGTCAGAGACGAGGCCCACCGCTTCGCGGTCCAGTATCACCAGACGCTCCGCGACGACGTGAAGACGGCCCTCGACGAGGTGCCGGGCGTCGGCGAGCAGACGCGCCGGCGACTCCTCCGCCGGTTCGGGAGCGTCGAGAACGTCCGGAACGCGTCCGAAGAAGACCTGCGCGACGTGCCGGGCGTCGGCGAGCGGACGGCGGAAGCGCTCCGACGGCGGCTGTGAGAGGCGTCAGGGGCGACCCCCGGTCCCCTCCCGACTCTCGCCGCTGCCCTCGACCACCTCAGTCTCCTCTCGACCCTCGCCGCTGCCCTCGACCACCCCAGTCTCCTCTCGACTCTCGCTGCCGCCGTCGTTCGGCGAGCCGCCGCCGACGTCTGTCGTGGAGACGGGCGGCTCCTCGGCGTCGTCGTCCACCTCTTCGGGGTCGACGCCGGTCACCTCGAATCTGGCACCCCCGTTCTCGCCGTCGGTGACTCGCACGTCCCACCCGTGTGCGGTGGCTATCGTCCGGACGATAGAGAGGCCGAAGCCGGTCCCCCGGTCTGCGGTCGAGTAGCCGTGGTCGAACACCGCCTCCCGTTCGTCCGGGGGGACGCCCGGGCCGTCGTCCTCGACGAAGAAGCCGTCCGGGAGAGTCCCGACGCGGACGGTCACGCCGTCGCCGACGTGTTCGACGGCGTTGCGAAACAGGTTCTCGAACAGCTGCGACAGGCGGTCGGTGTCGGCGGCGACGACGCGGCTGTCGGCGACGTCGAGCGTCGCCTCCTCGGTCGCGACGTTCCCCCACGCCTGCCGCGCCGCGACGCGCAGGTCGACCGGGTCGGTCTCGCCGACCTGCTCGCCGTGGCGGGCGAGCGTCAGCAGGTCGTCGATGAGGTCCCCCATCCGGTCTGCGGCGCGGGCTGCGGCCTCGAGGTGCGAGGCGTCGCCGGTCTCCCGCGCGATCTCGATGCGCCCCTCGACGACGTTCAGCGGGTTCCGGAGGTCGTGAGAGACGACGCTGGCGAACGCGTCGAGGCGCTCGTTCTGGCGGCGGAGCCTGCTCTCGCGACGCTTTCGCTCGGTGACGTCCCGCGAGTTGACGACGAACCCCTCGACCGCGGAGTCCGAAAGCAGGTTCCGGCCCCGCGATTCGAGCCACCGCCACGCGCCGTCGTTCCGCCGGATGCGGTACTCCGCGGTCGGCGTCCGGTCGGGATTCTCGACGGCCTCCTCGAACGTCTGCCTGACGTCCTCCCGGTCGTCTGGGTGGATCGCCTCGAAGGCCGAGTCACCGACCAGCGCGTCCGGTTCGTAGTCGAGGATTCGCCGCGAGGAGGGGCTGACGTACGTGTACACCCCGTCGGAGTCGAGAACGGTGATGAGGTCCGAGGAGTTCTCGATGAGCGCCTGAAAGCGTCGCTCGACGTCCCGCCGCTCGGTGACGTCCCGGAGGAGAACCAGCAGGCCGCCGTCTGCGGCGTCGAGGGACGTCACGGTAACCTGGAACGCGCGCGGGTCGCCCGCCGCGTCGAGTTCTATCTCCCCCTCTACGTCCTCGCCGGTGCGGCGGTGCCGTTCGAGCAACGCCGCGACGCGGGGGAGCGCCGTCGCCGCCGACCGGCCGACGTCGCCGTCGTCGACGTCCAGCGTCTCGCTCGCCGTCGCGTTCACGTCGACCAGTCGGCCGCGGCTGTCGACGACGACGTAGCCGTCGCGCGCCGCGTCGAGGACGGTCTTCCGGGCGACCGGGACGAGTTCGAGCAGGTGGTACCGGAAGATGGCGTAGCCGAAGACGAGCCCCGTGACGGTGAACGCGACCGGCGTGGCGTCGACCGGGGTCAGGCCGGCGACCCAGGCGACGTTGGCGACGAACGGAGGGACCGCCCCGGCGACGAGGGCGTACCCCTGCCGACGCGCGCTCCCGTGAGTCTCCCAGCTCAGGCGGACGAAGAGAACGAGGGCGACGAGCACCAGCAGGTAGTTGTACGCGGTGTTCAGCCAGTACAGCGCGCCGAACGAGCGCGTGAGGATGACGGTGCCGTCGACGCTCGTCAGCGAGACGGTCTCCCAGACGAGCGAGTGCATCCCGAGCGCGTTCGTCGGAGTGAACGCGAGCGCGACGGCGAGCGGTTCCGCCGCGACGAGCGCCGCGTTCCGCGTCGTTATCCACTCCTCTCTGCGCGTGTAGGCGAGCGCGAACCCGAGGAACGCGAGCGGGACGACGTTGTGCCCGACGTAGCCGACGGACCGCCACAGGAGCTTCCAGGGGAGCGTCGTCCCGGCCGTCTGGAGGGCGTCTCCCGTCGCCCACAGCGTCAGCGCCGCCATCAGCGCGGTGAACCAGACGCCGCCGCGCTCGTCGCGATTCTGCCACGCGAGGAGCGTCACGAGGGCGGAGACCAGCGCCGCGACGGCGACGAGCACCCCGAACTCCGAGAGCTGAAACGACGTCACTGACGGTCCCCCCGGACACCGGCACGTCCGCCTCCGGTCGGCACTCCCCCGTACATCCCGCTGTACGACTCACCGGACCTGTAAAAGCGTTGCCCGAAATCGAGGGGAAGCGGCGACGTGTCGGCCGTCGCTCCTGTCAGTGCGACCCTACGCGATCTTCTCGTACTGGTCTGCGAGTTTCTCGGCCGCGTCGTCCATCAGGTCCTGCTCGTACTCGTCGAGTTCCCACTCGACGACCTCCTCGACGCCGCTCGCGCCGAGTTTCACCGGCACGCCGAAGGCGGTATCCTCGTAGCCGAACTCGCCGTCGAGGACGACCGAGCCGGGGAGCACCTCGCCGGTGTCGCGGAGGACGGCCTCGACCATGTGCCCCACGCCCGTCGCCGGACCCCACTCGGTCGCGCCCTTGCGCTCGATGACGTGCATCGCCGACTCCTGCAGGTCAGAGAGCAGCGACTCCTTCTCGTCGTCGTCGAACGACGGGTCGCGGCCGTCGACCCGGACCTTCGAGAAGACCGGCACCTGCGCGTCGCCGTGTTCGCCGAGGATGGTCGCCTCGACGTTCTGGACCGGGACGTCGAACTCCCGGGAGATGACGTACCGGAAGCGGGCGCTGTCGAGGCGGCCGCCGAAGCCGATGACCGTGTGGCGGTCGCGGTCGCCGGCCTCGTAGAGGTGGCGGTTCAGGAGGTCGACCGGGTTCGACGTCGTGATGGAGACGAAGTCGTCGTTGTACTCCGCGAGCGAGGAGCCGATGTCCTCCATGATGGGGGCGTTGTCGCCCGCGAGGTCGATGCGGGTCTGCCCGGGCTTGCGCGGGATGCCGGCCGTGATGACGACGACGTCGGACCCGGCCGTGTCCTCGTAGGTCCCCTGCCGGACCGTCGTGTTCGAGTCGTACGCGACGCCGTGGTTGACGTCTGCCGCCTGCCCGACCGTCGCGTCTTCCTTGTCCGGGATGTCGACGAAGACGAGTTCGTCCGCCACGCCACGGAGCGCGATGTTGTACCCTGCCGCGGCGCCGACCGTTCCGGCGGCGCCGACCACGCTAACTTTCGTCATACCACGTAAATATGCCGCCGGATTCCGATTAAACGCTTCGGAACGGACGTGAGCGGGGGCGCTGTGACGGCATCGGGGTTCGACGAACGTCGAACGGCTCGCGGTCGTCGCGGCCCGCTGACTTTTTCCCGTCTCCGCCCTGTCTTCGGATATGAGCGACTTCGACGCGGAAGCGGAGCGCGAGAAACTCAGAGAGAAGTACGAGCGAGACAGGGAGAAACGCGAGGCGACCCAGCGGATGAGCGAACTGCTGCTCAAGGGGGCAACGATGACGAACAAGCACTGCGACCGCTGTGGCGACCCCATCTTCCGCTATCAGGGTCAGGAGTTCTGCCCGACCTGCCAGCGCGAACAGGCGGCACAGGAACAGGCGCAGGACGCACAGGGACAGGCACAGGCCGGCGACCGGCAGGCGCAGGCCGAAGGTGGTCAGCAGACGCAGA
>JBDGSQ010000077.1:0-16263 GCA_042217455.1 Haloferacaceae archaeon
TCGTCGCCGGGGGACTTAGCGTGGCGGGGTCGGAGGGGGTGCAGTCGGACGAATCGCACGGGCGGAGTCGGAGGGGGTGTAGTCGGACGAATCGCCCGGGCGGTGTCGGCGGGGGAGTTATCGGGACCGCGCAGAGGCTTCGGTGTCGGCAGCGCGTCGCCGAGAGCGTGACACCGCGCTCCACCCACCTCCCACATGGAAAATCATTTGCGACGGTGAGACGCACTCTGTGACATGAAGGTCCGCATCGGCGAGGGCGCGACCGGAGAGGAAGCAGGCGCGATCGCGACCGCGCTGGCAGAGCACCTCGGGACCGAGGTCGAGGTCCACGTCGGCGACGCGGAGACGCCCGACGCGACCGCCGAACCGCCGAGGGGCGCGGCCGCCGGTGGCCGTGCGGGGGCGTCAGGCCGCGACGGCGCGGGACCGGGGCCGACCGAGCGCGAACGCACCCTCCGCGAGGAGATAGACGAGATTCTGGAGGGGGGTCCGGAGAAGTACCGCGAGCGACTGCCCGAGCAGGGGAAACTGTTCGTCCGCGACCGCCTCGACCTCTGGTTCGGCGACCTCTCGTTCGAGGACGGCAAGTTCGCGGCCTTCGACGAGTGGTACCCCGACAGCCCCGAGGTCGAGGAGTACGACCCCGACACCCGGCTCCCGGCCGACGGCCTCATCACGGGCGCGGCGGAGTTCGAGGGCCGGGACGTCCACTTCATGGCCAACGACTTCACCGTCAAGGCCGGGTCCATGGCCGCCCGCGGGGTCGAGAAGTTCCTCCGGATGCAACAGCGCGCGCTCAAGAGCGGCAAGCCGGTGTTCTACCTGATGGACTCGTCCGGGGGCCGCATCGACCAGCAGACCGGCTTCTTCGCCAACCGGGAGGGCATCGGCAAGTACTACTACAACCACTCGATGCTCTCGGGGCGCGTCCCGCAGATATGCGTCCTCTACGGCCCCTGCATCGCCGGCGCGGCCTACACCCCGGTGTTCGCCGACTTCACGGTCATGGTCGAGGGGATGTCGGCGATGGCCATCGCGTCGCCGCGCATGGTGCAGATGGTCACCGGCGAGGAGATCGCGATGGAGGACCTCGGCGGCCCGGAGGTCCACGCGCGGCACTCCGGGAGCGCGGACCTCGTCGCCGAGGACGAGGAGCACGCCCGCGAACTTGTCGCCCAGCTCGTCGAGTACCTCCCCGACAGGGCCGGCGAGAAACCCCCGCAGAGCGAACCGGCCGCGCCCGCGGCGGACCCCGCCGACATCGACAGCGTCGTCCCCGAGGCGCCGAACCGCCCCTACGACGTCCACGAACTGATCGACCGCGTCGCGGACGCCGACTCGGTCCTCGAACTGAAACCCGACTACGGGAAAGAGATCGTCACCGCGTTCGCGCGAATCGACGGCCGCCCGGTCGGCGTCGTCGCAAACCAGCCCGCGCACCGCGCCGGCGCGATTTTCCCCGACGCCGCGGAGAAAGCCGCCGAGTTCATCTGGACCTGCGACGCCTACGAGATCCCGCTGCTCTACCTGTGCGACACGCCCGGCTTCATGGCCGGGTCGCAGGTCGAGAAGGACGCCATCCTGGAGAAGGGCAAGAAGTTCATCTACGCCACCTCGTCGGCGACGGTGCCGAAGCAGACCGTCGTCGTCCGGAAGGCCTACGGCGCGGGCATCTACGCGATGGGCGGGCCGGCCTACGACCCCGAGAGCGTCATCGCGCTCCCGAGCGGCGAGATAGCCATCATGGGGCCGGAGGCCGCCATCAACGCCGTCTACGCGAACAAACTCGCCGCCATCGACGACCCCGAAGCGCGGGAACGCCGCGAGGAGGAACTCCGCGAGGAGTACAGACAGGACATCGACGCTCACCGGATGGCGAGCGAGGTTGTCATCGACGAGATCGTCCCGCCGAGCACGCTGCGCGAGGAACTCGTCCGCCGGTTCGACTTCTACGAGTCCGTCGAGAAGGAGCTCCCGGACAAGAAACACGGGACCGTCCTGTAACTGTAGAAGTAGGTTGGCGAGCGAGCCGGCCGACTAACACGTCGATAATCCCGGCGAGCGTCGCCGACTGCGCGATTACACGGACCGTAAACCGGGACCCGTCGGTCGACCGCCGCGCGTCCGTTCGTGTCGTCCCAGGGGAACAGCGGCCCGCGCCGGTCTCCGCGGCCCTGTGGCCTTACCGCGGTCTTATGGAGTCACTTGACCGGAGATAGGCGGTTCATAGTCAGGTGGCTTCGGGTCGTCTATTCTCCCGCCTCATGGTCTCCACAGTCCCCTCCCTCCGAAAACTCTCTCTCGGTCTGCGCGACGACGACGCCACCGAGTCCACGCTGTGGGCCTACGCGATTCTCGTCCTCGTCCTCGACGTCGCCCTCACGGTCGTCGGACTGGAACGGGGCCACGCCGAGCTCAACCCGGTGGCCCGGACCGCCATGGTGATCATCGGACCCGTCGCGGCGATGCTCCTGCTCAAACTGTTCGCCGTAACCGTGGCCATCGTCGGCCGTTGGTTCCTCCCCCGCGACTACCACGTCGTCGCACCCATCGCCCTCGCGGTGCCGTGGACCGTCGCCGTCGGCGTCAACGCGATGGTTCTCGCGTGACTGTCGTCGCCCTCGCGTGACTGCAGTCGTCCCCGATTGCCATCCGTTCTCCCCGTATGCGGGTCGACGGTTCCCGTTCCCGCCGTTCACTCGCTCTCTGCGTTCTCGCGCTTCAGCGAGAGCACCGTCCGGTCGAACTCGCAGACGAGTTCGTCGCCCTGGTTGAACACCTCGACGTGCATCGTCACGACGCCTCGCTCGCCGTCCGACGTCTCTCGCTTGTCCGTCACCGTCGACTGGACGTGGATGGTGTCGCCGTGGAACACCGGCGCGGGGTGTTCGACGTCGTCGTAGCTCAGGTTGGCCACGATGGTCCCGTCTGTCGTCTCGGGGATGGTGATGCCGACGGCCAGCGACGTCGTGTAGAGGCCGTTGACGAGTCGCTCGCCGAACTGCGTCCCGGCGGCGAACTCGGCGTCGAGGTGGAGCGGTTGCTGGTTCATCGTCATGTCGCAGAACCGCTGGTTGTCGCTCTCGCTTATCGTCCGCCGGCGCGCGTGCTCGATGGTCTCGCCGACCTCGAACTCCTCGAAGTAGCGTCCCGTCATGGTCGAATCGACTGCCGTCGCGGGCAAAACTGTGGCGGTCGGTCGAGTCGGCCGCGGACGTAATGGCGACTCCCCGGGACTGACGGCGTCGCTCGCGGCCCACCGCACGGGACTGACGACCTCGCTCGCGGTCAGACCTCTCGGGACAGTTTTCCTCGCTCGCGGTCCGCCCCCCGGACTGAAGTCGTCGCCCGTCGTCTGTGCGACCATGCCGAGTACCCGAACCCGCCGGAGCCTCCTGTTCTCGCCCGGCGACCGGCCCGAACTGATGCGAAAAGCGCCGAGAGCGGGCGCGGACGCTCTCGTGTTCGACCTCGAGGACGCCGTCGCGCCCGGTCGCAAGGCGGAGGCCCGCGACGCCGTTCGAGCGGTGCTCTCGGACCCCGACTTCGACCCGGACGCGGAGGTCTGCGTCCGCGTCAACCCCGGTGAGACGGCCGTCGACGACCTCGACGCCGTCCTCGATGGCGACGTCGCCGTCGACGCGCTGATGGTGCCGAAGGCGTCGACGGCCGCCGACGTGACCGACGTGGCCTCCGTCGCACGCGAACGCGGGTACGACCTGCCGATTCTCGCCCTCGTCGAGAGCGCCCGCGGCGTCCTCGCCGCCCCGGAGGTCGCCGCCGCCCCCGACACCGACGCCCTCGTGTTCGGTGCCGAGGACCTCGCGGCCGACCTCGGCGCGACCCGCACCGACGAGGGGACCGAAGTCCTCTACGCCCGCGAGCGCGTCGTCGTCGCCGCCAGCGCCGCCGGCGTCGACGCCATCGACACCGTCTACACCGACTTCGAGGACGAGGAGGGACTCCGCGAGGAGACCGCGTTCGCCCGGACGCTGGGCTTCGACGGGAAACTCGCCGTCCACCCCTCGCAGGTGGCCGTCGTCAACGACGCGTTCACGCCCGACCCCGAGCGAATCGAGTGGGCAGAGCGCGTCCTCGCCGCTCGCGACGAGGCGGAGGCAGCGGACCGTGGCGTCTTCCGCGTCGACGGAGAAATGATAGACGCGCCACTGGTTGCGCAGGCCGAACGCATATTATCTCGAGCCCGCGCTGCGGGTGAGATATAATGTCTATATATTCCTCGGTACGGTATAAAGTCGGCAGGCTTAACCTCGTTCCGAGACGTGGCTGAAATATGGCGGACGACGCTAACCCGTTCGAGAGCCTGCAGGAGCAAGTCGACGACGCCGCCGCATATCTGGACATCGAGCCAGACGTTCTGGAGCGGCTGAAACACCCCGAGCGCGTCCTCGAGACGAACCTCGCAGTCGAGATGGACAGCGGCGAGATAGAGCGCTTCAAGGCGTTCCGCTCGCAGTTCAACGGCGACCGCGGTCCGTACAAGGGCGGCATCCGCTACCACCCGGGTGTCTCCCGCGACGAGGTGAAAGCCCTCTCCGGGTGGATGGTCTACAAGTGCGCCGTGGTCGACATCCCGTACGGCGGCGGGAAGGGAGGCATCGTCATCGACCCCGACGACTACAGCGAGCCGGAGCTCGAGCGCGTGACGCGTGCGTTCGCCAAGGAACTCCGACCGCTCATCGGCGAGAACCGCGACATCCCCGCGCCGGACGTCAACACCGGCCAGCGGGAGATGAACTGGATCAAGGACACCTACGAGACCCTCGAGAACACCACCGCGCCCGGCGTCGTCACCGGGAAGGCGCTGGACAGCGGCGGCAGCGAGGGTCGCGTCGAGGCCACCGGTCGCTCGACGGTCATCACCGCCCGCGAGGCGTTCGAGTACCTCGGGAAGGACATCGAGGGCGCGACGGTCGCGGTGCAGGGATACGGCAACGCCGGCTCCGTCGCCGCCAAACTCGTTCAGGACCTCGGTGCGACCGTCGTCGCCGTCTCCGACTCCAGCGGCGCGATATACGCCGCGGACGGCCTCGACGCCTACGCGGCCAAGGACTACAAGAACGAGACCGGCTCTGTCACCGGGTACAGCGAGGCCGACGAGGAGATGACCAACGAGGACCTGCTGACCCTCGACGTCGACCTCCTCATCCCGGCGGCACTCGAGAACGCGATCGACGGCGACATCGCACGGGACGTGCAGGCAGACGTCATCGCCGAGGCCGCCAACGGTCCCCTGACGCCGGAGGCCGACGACGTGCTGACCGAGCGTGACGTCCACGTCTTCCCCGACATTCTCGCCAACGCCGGCGGCGTCACCGTCAGCTACTTCGAGTGGGTCCAGAACCGACAGCGGTTCTACTGGTCCGAGGAGCGCGTCAACGAGGAACTCGAGGACGTCATCGTCTCCGCGTTCGACGAACTCACCACCGCCTACGAGACCTACGACCTGCCGAACTTCCGCACGGCCGCCTACGTCGTCGCCATCCAGCGCGTCGCCGAGGCGTTCGCCGAGGGCGGCAACTGGCCCTGAGTCGGCCGTCGTTCGCACACGGACGCGCAGATTTTTTCGAGGTCGACGCCGGAGAGCGACGCGCCTGCCGAGTGGCCAGTCGCGTTCGCCGACCGCGCCGGTATCTTCACTCGCCGACCGCGCCGGTATCTTCACTCGCTGACCGCGCCGTTATCTCCGCTCGCTGCGTAACCGGCGGCATGCCGACCGTCCGCACGAACGGCGTGGAGACGTACTACGAGCGGCGCGGCACCGGCCCGCCCGTCGTCTTCGTCCACGCCGGGATTCTCGACCACACCCAGTGGATGCCGCAGGTCGACGCCCTCGCAGACGAGTACGAGACGGTTGTCTACGACGTGCGGGGACACGGGCGGACCGGCGGGTCGGCGAGAGAGCGCTACTCGATCGACCTGTTCGCAGACGACCTCGAAGCGTTTCTCACCGCGCTCGACGTCGACCGCCCCGTCCTCTGTGGGCTCTCGACCGGCGGGTGCATCGCGCAGGTGTACGCGGCCCGACACGCAGACCGGCTGGCGGGTCTGGTTCTCGCCGACACCTTCACGCCGGCGCTCCGGACCCGCGGCGAGTGGATTCAGCGGTCGCTCCTGCTCCGGGCCACGGTCCCGTTCGTTCGACTCGTCGGATACCAGCGGGTCGAGCGCGCGCTGGTGTGGATACAGGAACGGCTCTCGGGAGAGGGCGTGAGCGGCGACTACGAACGGGTGCAGCGACTCCGGACCGAGGGACCGAAGATGGAGACCGGGGAGTTCGCGAAGGTGGTCCGCGCCATCGCGTCGTTCCACGAGACGTCCGTCGACCTCGCCGCCATCACGGTGCCGACGCTGGTCGTGTACGGCGAGAACGAGCCACCGTTCGTCCGCCGACACGCACCGGTCCTCCGCGCCGAAATCCCGAACGCCTCCGTCAGGGTCATCCCGGACGCGGGCCACGCCTCCAACCTCGACAATCCGGAGGCGTTCACACGGTCGCTCCGGGAGTTCCTCGCTCGCGTCGCGCCGGCGGAGGCGGGCGATTCCGACGGGTCCGAGCGCTGATCGCACGCGGGCGGGACGTGTCGGGAGATTCAAGACGACGCGGGAGACTATCTCACCTGATGCGTCACGAGCACCTTCTCTCCGCCTCGCAGCTGTCCCGAGAGGACGTCGAGCTCGTCCTCGACAGGGCGGCGGAGATCGCGGAGAACCCAGCGGCGGTACGGGAGCGACACGCCGGGCGCGTACTGGGGCTCTGCTTCTTCGAGCCGAGCACCCGGACGAAGATGAGCTTCGACACCGCGATGAAGCGCCTCGGCGGCCAGACGGTCGACATGGGGCCCGTCGAGTACTCGTCGGTGAAGAAAGGCGAGAGCCTCGCCGACACCGTCCGGGTGGTCGAGGGGTACGCGGACGCGCTGGTCCTCAGACACCCCAAGGAGGGCTCGGCGAAGATGGCCGCCGAGTTCGTCGACGTCCCGCTGGTCAACGCCGGGGACGGCGCGGGTCAGCATCCGAGCCAGACCCTGCTCGACCTCTACACGATTCGGGAGAACGTCGGCCTCGACGACATCACCGTCGGCATCATGGGCGACCTGAAGTACGGCCGGACGGTCCACTCGCTGGCCGAGGCGCTGACGAACTTCGACGTCCGCCAGCACTTCGTCAGCCCCGAGAGCCTCCAACTCCCGCGGAACATCCGCTACGAACTGCACGAGGCGGGCGCGCAGGTCCGCGAGCACACGGACCTCGACAGCGTGCTCCCCGAACTCGACGTCCTCTACGTCACGCGCATCCAGCGCGAGCGATTCCCCGACGAGGCGGAGTACCGACAGGTCGCCGGCGAGTACCAGATCGACAACGAGGTGCTGGCCGACGCGAAAGACAGCCTCACGGTGATGCACCCGCTCCCGCGGGTCGACGAAATCGCCCCCGAGGTGGACGAGACGGACCGCGCGACCTACTTCGAACAGGCACACAACGGCGTTCCCGTCCGAATGGCCCTGCTGGACCTCCTGCTTGAATAACGATGAGCGAACACGAACTCCGCGTCAGCAAGATACGAAACGGCACCGTCATCGACCACGTCCCCGGCGGACAGGCGCTGAACGTCCTCTCCATCCTCGGCATCGACGGGTCGGAAGGCGAGACGGTGAGCATCGGAATGAACGTCCCCTCGGGCCGCCTCGGCAAGAAGGACATCGTGAAAGTCGAGGGGCGAGAGCTCAGCCAGTCGGAGGTCGACGTCCTGTCGCTCATCGCCCCCGAGGCGTCGATCAACATCGTCCGGGACTACGACGTCGTCGAGAAACACCGCGTCGAGCGCCCGGAGTCGGTGACCGGCGTCGTCTCCTGTCCGAACCCCAACTGCATCACCAACGAGAACGAACCGGTGACCCCGAAGTTCGACGTCGTCCGCGACGGCGTCAGGTGCAACTACTGCGGGACCATCATCCGCGAGGACATCGTCGACCACCTCCTGGTCGACTAGTCGCACCGGCCTCCCGGCCTCCTCGCGCGGCCGTAATCCGGACACGGCCGCGGGTGGTCGAAATCACTTAGTACCTGCCTGTCGTATCGCCGGACATGTCCACCAAGGCAAAGATGCTCATCGTCATGGCGTTCGTGGCCATCGTCTACTTCCTGGTCTCCGGCAGCGAGCAACCTGTCGAGGTCGAGGTCGAGGACTGAACCGCCTCCCCCGCTCTCTCTGCGTGATGCGAACGACTTACCCGAGAGCGGCGCGAATCGCGGTCCATGTACGGGGTCGTCACCCGGAACGAACCGGAACTCGACTGGTCCGCGTTCGACCGCGGGTTCTACGAGGTGAAAGACGTCACCGGCCGTCACGCAGAACCGACGTCGGACGCGGTCAACATGGTCTCGTGTTTCGGAGACAACACGGTTCAGGCCGAGGACGACGACCTCGTCGCCGTCTCCGCAGACGGGGAACCGGCCACCCACGAGCGGCCGTACTTCGACTGGACCCACGTCTGTCCGACGAACGAGCAGTACCGCGAGGGACTGCTCGAGATCGTCGCCGACTGCGCCGCGGCGTCGCCGGACGTCAGGCTGGACGACGTGGGATTCCCGCGCGAGGAGTACTGCCACTGCGACCGGTGTGAGGCCCGATTCGAGGAAAGCGAGTACGACGACCGGTTCGCGTGGCGCGCGAGCGTCATCACCGACTTCGTCGCCGAGGCGGCGGACCGCGTCCCGGGCAAGACGTACATGACCCTCTACCCGGACCCGTACCCGGGACACCTCTACCGGCGCGAGGGAATCGACGTCGAGGCCCTCGCCGCACACGTCGACGAGTTCGTCGTCCCCCTGTACGACACCCACTACGGGACGACGTACTGGCTCGAGACGATAGCCAAGGGGTTCGAGAGCCTGCTCTCGGTACCGTTCTCCGTCGAACTCTACGCGGTCGACGTCGACGTCGACGACCTCGTCCACGCGACGGAGGTGGCGGCCGAATACGGAACCGACGTCCTGTTCGGGTACGACGCGAGCAACGCGACCGCGGCGCTCCGCCGACTCGAGGCCGACCGCCGCGAGGGCGAGTCCTTCGGTCCCGGGGACGCCTGAGCACCGGTCCCGGGGACGCCTGAGCACCGGGACAGCCCCTCCGCCGGTCGCTCGCTCCCGTCCAGCCCCGTCTCGGATTACGCGCTCAGGTACAGGACGACGGCGAATCCGATCGCCGCAACGAGGAGCGCGACCACGAACAGGCCGACGAGGAGCCGCTTCTGTCCGCTCGTTGCCTCGGCCATGACCGCAGTAGGGCGTCGAGCGGTTTAGCGGTTGTCTCGGATTTCCCCGCTCGCCGTCCGGCGGGGGTTTATACTGGCCGCGGTCGGTTGTGCTCGCATGCAGCGATACGACCTCCTCTATCGGCTCTACCGGGAGTTCGACACCGACGCAGTCCGGGAACATCAGGACTTCGTCGACCTGTTTCCCCCCGTCGACTCCCGCGTCGCCCTCGACTACTGGCAGGACGCGGGCGACCACCTGACGCGCCTGAAAGACGAGATCCGGGACGCGTTCGACGGCGGCGACGCCTGCGCGGAAATCGCGGCCCACGCCGACCGCGAGCAGGCCTTCACGGCACTCGACCTGCACTCGAAGTACGAGCGGAGGGTGAACGCGCTCGTCCTCGACGTCGACGAGACGCTTCGCTCTGCCGGGCGGACCGACAACGAGATTCCGCGCGAGACGCTCCACCTGCTCACGCAGTTCCACGAGCGGGGCGTCCCGATAATCATCTGCACGGGCCAGACGCTCGAGAACGTCAAGGGGTTCATGATACAGGGCCTCGGGAACGAGATCGTCCACTCCGGGGCGTTCAGCATCGTCTACGAGGCCGGGACGGGCGTGTTCACGCCGGGCCACGGCCCGGACACGAAGCGCCTGCTCTACGAGGACCTGGACGAGTCCATCCGGAACGTCTTCGCCGACGTCCGGAGTCGCGTGCTGCGGGAGGCCCCCTCCGACCTCAGAGAGAGCGTCCACCTGCAGGGCAACGAGTTCAACGTCACCCTGAAGCCGAACTTCGAGACGGGCAGCGACGCCGCCGCGGGGGTCGTCGACGACGCGCTCGTCCACCTGCTCGACCTCCTCGGCGACGCCGTCGCCGACGACGACCGCGCGGGCGACTGGGCGCGGGCCTACTACGCCGCGGCCGACCCGGAGATACGCGAGGTCCTGCAGGCGACGGGGTCGCTCCCCGACGTGGACGCGGCGGACGTGCCCACGGTGGCGAGCGACCTGTTCGACCGCGTCGACGTCGCCTACTACCACGCCGACGCCGCCGAGATCGGTTCGCGGGAACTCAACAAGGTCGTCGGGGTCCAGACCGCACTGGAGGCGCTCGACGTCGACGACCCGTTCGCCCTCGTGATGGGCGACAGCAAGTCCGACCTCCGGGTGATGGAGTGGGTCGACGCCGAGGGCTGCGGCATCGCCGCCGCCCCCGACCACGCCTCGCGCGACGTCCTCGACCACGTCCGCTCGACGGACGAGCTCGTCTTCGACAGGGGGGACGCGGCGGCGATGCTCAGAACCGCGCACGTCCTGAATCTGCTCGACGCCGCGGAGGTCGACTGAACCGGCGGAAACAGGTCGTCGACGCAGTACCGCGGTCGACTCCGGAACCGAGTCGACCACGCAGTGCCGCCGGCGACACCGGACCCCTCCGAACTCGCCCCGGAGAATATCACTGTTGATATTTCGGGGCGTAGCTATATGTGGTCGCCTCCGGCACTCCGGAGTGGGACGCCGCGACGGCGAGCGTGACGGTCTCGCCCACGGACCGTCCGTTCGCAGACGCCCGCGTCGCAGACGGAGGCTGAACCCCTCATCCCGGACGGATTCGCTGTCCCCCCACCACCACTCCGTCCACATCCGGGCCAGCGACGACCGGGGACGACGGCGTCCCGACTGCTGTCAGGTCCGGACGCGACGCCGCGGCCACCGCGGCTCGCGTTCGATTACTCCATACTTTTACCCTATCACGAGTAAACAACGGGCCATGGGAGTCGACTACGCGGACCTCCACGACCCGAACGCGGAGTACACCATGCGTGACCTCTCCGCGGAGACGATGGGGGTCAGGGCGAAGCGCGGCGGCGGTCGGGACGTCGAGATAACGGACGTGCAGACGACGATGGTGGACGGCAACTTCCCCTGGACGCTGGTCCGTGTCTACACCGACGCGGGGGTCGTCGGCACCGGCGAGGCCTACTGGGGCGCGGGCGTCCCGGAACTCGTCGCGCGGATGAAGCCGTTCGTCGTCGGCGAGAACCCCCTCGACGTCGACAGGCTCTACGAGCACCTCGTCCAGAAGATGTCCGGAGAGGGGTCGCTCGCGGGGGCGACGGTGACGGCCATCTCCGGCATCGAGATAGCCCTCCACGACCTCGCGGGGAAGATCCTCGAACTGCCCGCCTACCAGTTGCTCGGCGGCAAGTACCGCGACGAGGTCCGGGTGTACTGCGACTGCCACGCCGGCGAGGGAGCCGGAGGCGACGACGCGCCGGCGGAAGCGAGTCCGGAAGCGAACGCCGCGGAGGCAGAACGCGTGGTCGAGCGCCTCGGGTTCGACGCGCTGAAGTTCGACCTCGACGTCCCCTCGGGCCACGGGAGAGACCGGGCGAACCGCCACCTCCGCCCCGCCGAGATCGAGCACAAGGCCGACATCGTCCGCGAGGTGACCGCGCGCGTCGGCGACAGGGCGGACGTCGCCTTCGACTGCCACTGGTCGTTCTCGGCCGGGAGCGCGAAACGGCTCGCCCGCGCCGTCGAGGACGCCGACGTCTGGTGGCTGGAGGACCCGGTCCCGCCGGAGAACGCCGACGTCCAGCGGACCGTCACGCAGTCGACGGCCACGCCCGTCGCCGCCGGCGAGAACGTCTACCGCAAGCACGGTCACCGGCGACTCATCGAGGAGGAGGCGGTCGACGTCCTCGCGCCGGACCTGCCCAAGGTCGGCGGGATGCGCGAGACGCGGAAGATTGCGGACCTCGCAGACACCTACTACGTCCCCGTGGCGATGCACAACGTCGCCTCGCCGGTGGGCACCGTCGCCAGCGCCCACGTCGCCGCGGCCATCCCGAACGCCCTCGCGGTCGAGTACCACTCCTACCAGCTCGACTGGTGGGGCGACCTCGTCGAGGAAGCCGTCGTCGAGGACGGGTCCATCAGGGTGCCCGAGGCCCCCGGTCTCGGCGTGACGCTCGACCTCGACGCCGTCGCCGACCACGTCGTCGAGGGCGACACGCTCTTCGACGAGGCCTGACCCGAACACCCCGCGACGGGTCTGACCCGAGCGCCTCTCGACGGTAACGGACCCGAGCGTCCTCGGCCTTATCCGGTCCATAATAAAGGTACAATTCCGAGAAGGGCGCTTGTGAACGGGAGCGACGTGAAACAGTGGCTCGACGAATCGTACGCGCGGGTCAGAGACGACGGCATAGACGGGTTCGTCAGGTCGATGTACGGGCCCTACTACAAGCTGCTGTACACCGTCTCTCGCGTGGCTGTCGACCCGACGCCGGTGTACGAGCGCGACTGGGACCTGCTGGTCGTGCTCGACGCCTGCCGCGCCGACCTGCTCCGGGAGGTCGCAGACGAGTACGAGTTCGTCGAATCCGTCGACGAGATAACCTCCGTGGACACGATGACGCCGGAGTGGATGCGACACACCTTCGTCCCGGAGTACGCAGACCAGATGGCCGACACGCACTACGTCTGTGGCAACCCCTTCTCCGCGCAGATTCTCGACGACGAGGGGTTCGAGACCCTCGACGAGCTGTGGCGCAGGGGGTGGGACGACGAACTGCAGACGCTCCCGCCGCGGGCGGTCACCGACACCGCCATCGCCGCGGCACGCGAGCGAGACGCGGAGCGCCTCGTCGTCCACTACATGCAGCCCCACTGGCCGTTCGTTCCGGCCCGGGACGCCGACTACTACGACGGCCTCTCGCCGGGTGACTTCGGGGGACACAACGACAGCGACGTGTGGGAGCAACTCCGTCGAGGGGAAGTAGACGCCGACGACGTGTGGGAGGACTACCGCGAGAACCTGCGGTACGCCCTGGACGAGGTGGAGGTGCTGCTGGAGAACGTCGACGCCGACCGGGCGGTCGTCACCTCCGACCACGGCAACTCGGTGGGCGAGTACGGCATCTACGGACACCCGCGCCACATGCCGTTCCGCTCGCTTCGACGCGTGCCGTGGGTGCGGACCACCGCCACGGACGAGCGCACCCGCGACCCGGACCCGCCAGAGGCCTCGCGGGAAGACGACGTCGACGCCGACGTCGAGGCCCGCCTCCGGAACCTGGGGTACACCTGACCCGACTCGACCGACCCGACCCGACCTGACCCAGCGGCAGGCCGTCGGACTCGCGCCCGTTCGACGAGCGGACGTGACGCCACCCGGCTGGTGACAGCGCCGCAGTGACGCCCCGCAGCCGTCGCCGAAGCCGCCACCCTTTATCGTCCCCGAGTGTCACCTGATACCGTATGTCGTCTGACTTCACCGTCGACCACGAACTGAGCGCCGCCGACGCGAACGTCCACCACGTCTGGGACAACGGACTCGACCCGGCCCTGACGGTCGAACCCGGCGACGTCGTCCGGTTCGAGTGCCGCGACGCTCTCGACGGGCAGGTCGGTCCCGACTCGACGGCGGAGGACCTCGCAAACGCGAGTTTCGACCCGGTCCACCCGCTCACCGGCCCGGTCGCCGTCGAGGGCGCGGAACCGGGAGACGTCCTCGAGGTCGAACTACTGGCGTTCGAACACGAGGGGTGGGGGTTCACCGGCTACATGCCCGGCGAGATGGGCCTCGGGTTGCTCCCGGAGGACTTCGAGGAGGCCGGCCTGCACGTCTGGGACCTCGAGGGCGACGTCGGCCACTTCGTGAACGGCATCGAGGTGCCCCTCGACATGTTCCCGGGGATAATCGGGAACGCCCCGGCCGACGACGGCGAGCACGACACGCTCCCGCCCCGCCACGTCGGCGGCAACATGGACGTAAAGCACATGACCGAGGGGTCGACGGTCTACCTCCCGGTCGACGTCGAGGGGGCGCTGTTCTCGACCGGCGACTGTCACGCCGCGCAGGGCGACGGCGAGGTGTGCGTCACCGGCATCGAGGCCCCGATGTCCGTCACCGCCCGCTTCGACGTCAGGCGCGACTTCGAGATCGAACAGCCCCAGCTGCACACCACCGGACCGTTCACGCCCACCGGTCGCGACGAACCGATGTACGCGACGACCGGCATCGCAGACGACCTCATGGAGGCGACGAAACTGGCCGTCCGCCACATGATAGAACACCTGCACGACGCCCGCGACCTGAGTCGCGGCGAGGCCTACATCCTCTGTTCGGCCGCCGTCGACCTCAAGATAAGCGAGGTGGTCGACGCGCCGAACTGGACCGTGACGGCCTACGTGCCCCAGAGCATCTTCCCCGACGAGTGAGCCGTCGCTGACGGCGCTCGACTCGACGAGTCGGTTTCGGCCGTGTCGTCGCGGGCGTTTTCGACCGGCGACGTCCGGTCTGGCGAGCGACCGTCGGCGACGAACGTTCCGGCAGTCGACTGCGGGATGCTCGAATGTTAAGTGCGTGGGGGGGTATCGCTTCACGAACGATGGGAACCACAGCCGACACCGGTTCGTTCGACGTCGTCGAGGCGACGGTCGGGGAGATACACGACGCCATCGAGACGGGCGACATCACGGTCCGAACGCTGGTCGACCGCTACCTCGAACGCATCGACGAGTACGACGGCGACCTGAACGCGATTCTCACGGTGAACGACCACGCCCGGACGCGGGCGGACGATCTGGACGCCCGGTTCGAGTCGGAGGGGTTCGTCGGACCCCTCCACGGCGTCCCGGTGGTGCTGAAGGACAACCAGGACACCCACGACATGCCGACGACGGCCGGGTCGCGCCCGCTCGCGAATTCCCGGCCCTCCCGTGACGCGTTCGTCGTCGAGCAGCTGCGCGAGGCCGGCGCCGTCGTCGTCGCGAAGGCGAACCTGCAGGAGTTCTCCTTCGGCGTCGACACGGTCAGTTCGCTCGGCGGCGAGACGAGCAACGCCTACGCGCTGGACAGACGCCCCTCCGGCTCCAGCGGGGGCACCGCGGCGGCCATCGCAGCGAACCTCGGCGCCATCGGGACCGGCACGGACACCTGCTCGTCGGTCCGGTCGCCGCCGGCGTTCAACAACCTCGTCGGCCTCCGACCGACCAGAGGCCTCGTCAGTCGCACCGGCATCATCCCCCTGAGCGAGACACAGGACACGGCCGGTCCGATAACCCGGACCGTCGCCGACGCCGCGCGGATGCTCGACGCGATGGCCGGCTACGACCCCGAGGACCCCGTCACGGCGACGGGAGTGGGGGAGGTTCCCGAGGCCGGCTACGTCTCCCACCTCGACGAGGACGGACTCGACGGCGCGCGAATCGGTGTGGTGCGGCAGTTCTTCGACGTGACCGACGAGGCGAACGCACCCGACGGGGAGAACGAGGCGGTGGTCTCGGTCGTCGAGTCCGCGATCGACGAGATGGAGGAGGCGGGCGCGACCGTCGTCGACCCGGTGGAGGTGATGGACGACGAGTACCTGCACTTCGCCCGCGTCCTCAAATACGAGTTCGCGCGCGACTTCGACAAGTACCTCGCCGAACTGGGCGACGACGCCCCCTACGATTCGCTCGCGGACGTCGTCGCCACCGGCGAGATAGAGCCGTCCGTGATGGCTCGCGTCGAGGACGGCGAGATTCTCGACACCGACGTCGAGTCGCTGGCCGGCGACGTCGAGTACCTGCAGCGACTCGACAGGCGACGCCACCTCAGAGTCGACGCGGTCAGGCGGATGGTCGAGCAGGACCTCGACGCCCTCCTCTACCCGCCGTCCGTGGTCCCGCCGGTCGAGATGCCGAACCACCAGCCATTCGAGGAACTCCGGTGTGAACTCGCGGCCCACACCGGCCTCCCCGCCATCGTCCTGCAGGCCGGGTTCACCGACGACGGCCTCCCGGTCGGCGTCGAACTGCTCGGCCGGGAGTTCGCCGAACCGCGCCTGTTCGAACTGGCCTACGCCTACGAGCGGGCCACCGACCACCGACGCCCGCCCGAGGGCTTCGGCGAGCTGGACTGAGCCGGCTCGCGTCGGTCGGCGGGCCCTCGCGGACCCCGGCGCGTGCGTGGGTACTCGGTGTGGT